>JANYDZ010000224.1 GCA_025363375.1 Hyphomicrobiales bacterium | reverse complement strand
CGCGGAACAGCCGCGATGCGCGGACAGGAGAAAGGCGCGGTCGGCGCCGTATCCGGGCAGCGCGATTTCCAAATTAGCGTCGCCGCCCGGCAATTCGGCGCGGACAATTGCCTTGATCGCGATTGGCCTGAGATCGACGGTTTCCCGCAGCGTCAGCAAAGCCCAATCGTTGATCGCCATCGGCATGCTCGCCCTGCCGCGCGCGAGCAGCGAGGGAACCGCCGGGCCGGCGTCGGCATCGTCTTTGGCGCCCTGGCGAAACGACGGCGAAATCAAATAGCTCGCGACAATGGAAAGGCCGCGAAATTTGTTACCCGGCGCCAGTCCGGCGACAAAATGGACGATGTTCGCGGGGACCCAGTCGTTGCGGCGCCGGTCAAAAAGACAGTGCGCGGCGGTCAGGACCGTGCGCGGACCAATCAGGGTTCCCGTGCACATGCCGCGTTGCGTCGCCGAGGCGATATTGACGCGCCCGACCGAACTCCAGGGCCACTGATCGGGCCAGATCGGCGCGCGCTTGCTGGGGTTGGCCGGCGTTGGGCCGACCGGTTTGCCCGCTGATCTGTCGGTGGGAACGGCGGGTGGATTGGCGGGTGGATTGACTTGCGCGGCCGCGGTGGCGGCCAAAGCCAGCCAGACCGCGCAACCTGTCAGGGTTTTTGGCGCCACGCGCCGCGGCGATTCATCCAGACTTGCGATCCGCGCGCGAGGTTCCATGCCGGTATCTTTCGCGGCTTCGATCAGCGCCCGACGCGAAGCCTGGGCGATGCAAGCAGCCGGATTGCTTTTCATGCCTGAATTGTCGTTCAAATGTTCTTCAAGATCAAGGCGCTGCCCTTGCGTGTTCAATCGCCGGCCGCGGTCCTCGGCACGGGGTGAAACCGGCAATCAGGCAGGCGCGCGGGAAGGCGCGGGAAAATCAGGGTCGAACGAGTTTTGAGCCCGGCGTCTCCGTCTTGTCCACGCTCGCGATTGTCCCGGCGCTTGTCCAGGATCGGCCTGCTCAAACTTTCCGGCGCGGAATCCGCAAAAGACCTACACTTAGGTATTGACCTAAGTATTCTCCTCTGAGATAGTCGGCTGCATGCCGCATCAAACCGTTCGATTGAACCATGTGTTCCAGGCGCTTGCGGATCCGACGCGTCGGGCGGTGCTGAAGCGGTTGAGCCGTGGGCCGGTCTCTACGCTCGAACTGGCCCGCCGGTTCGACATGGCGCTGCCGTCTTTCACGCAGCATCTGGGCGTGCTGGAGAAATTCGGTCTGGTGAAATCGAACAAATCAGGGCGCGTGCGCACATATGAACTCGCCCCCGGGTCTCTCCTTGAAGCGGAGGACTGGATGACGGACCGGCGCAAGCTCTGGGAGCGCCGCCTCGACCAATTGGACGCCTATCTGCTCACAATGAAGGAGCACGACGATGACGACGGAGAATGAAAACGACCTGGTGCTGGAGCGCATCGTGGACGTGTCGCCGGAACTGGTGTTCAAGGCCTGGACCACGCCGAAACATTTGATGCCATGGTTCTGTCCCAAACCGTACCGCACCGTTGAGTGCGAGATCGATCTGCGCCCGGGCGGCAAGTTCTTCGCGCAAATGGTGGACCCGGCCGGCAACAAGCTGCCCGCGCATCCCGGTTGCTACCTGGAAATCGTGCCGAACCGCAGGCTCGTCTGGACCTCCGCGCTCGGTCCCGGCTACCGGCCGCTCGACCCGGCCTTGGCGCCGTGGTTCTTCACCGCCGTGCTCACCTTCGAGCCGCACGGCAACGGCGGCTGCAAGTACACGGCCACTGCCCTCCACACCACAAAGGAGCACGCGGAGGCGCACGAGAAGATGGGCTTCAGCCAGGGTTGGGGCAAGGTGCTTGAGCAACTGGTCGAGTACGTCAAGACCACGCCGATGGGCTGAAACGACGGCCGCCGCCGTTCTTGCGGTCGCCTTAAACGCGGCAATGCCTGAAACCAGGCCTTTCGAGGGGTTTCATAGCCGACATCCATGAGGCAACGAATTCCGGTGAATTATTCACAACAATGCGTTCCGGCATCGGGTGGACGTGCGATCCGCGCGGGCTTTTTTTTCCCGCAATCGACCGCTCAGCCGACAATTGCCGCGCCAACGCGCGCGCGTCTCATTGCGGCCAGAAATCGCCGTCCATCATCGCAGCGAACACATAGGGGCATATCTTTGGGAAGGTCGACGCGTCGAGTCCGGTTTCCCGCTCCGCCTCGATCAGCGCTCGCCGGTAGGCCAGACGAATGGAAGCGTCCAAAGTGTTTTTAAGGCTTGGATTGTCGTTGAGATGTTCTTCGATGTCGAGCCTCTGACCTTCAATGCTCAGACGCCAACTGCGGCCTCTTAAAGCGGGTTGGAACCGCCATTTGAGCAGATGCAGCAAAAGGACGGTCAGGCGATTGACGAGTTCGCGCTTTTCCGCCTTGCCCATGGTCTCGATTTCCTCGGCGACGTGTTCGAGATCGACCTGTTCCAGCTTTCCAGCGCGCAGCAGCGCCGCCTGTTGATTGCTCCAAGCGTAGAAGTCTTTTACGTAAAGGGCGTTCCTGACCGGCATGGCTTCATTTTAAGGCGCGACGGCCGTTAAGTCCAACCGCGCTTAATTGCCTTGCGCGATCTTGCGCAGCCGCGTGACGATTCGCTCCGGCATCTGATAGACGCGCGCGATTTGCGCCTGCAGTTTTTCGCCCGAAGTTGGCCGGTCCACCTGCAATTGCTGCTTTTCGGCGTCGGCGAGAAACTCCGGGTCCCTGTAGGTGTCGAGCATCGCCTTGCGCAGCGCGGCAAGGCGGTCCGCCGGCAGGTCGGGCGGCGCGACGAAGGGGCGGCCCGCCGCCAGCGGCGCGTAGG
>JANYDZ010000196.1 GCA_025363375.1 Hyphomicrobiales bacterium | reverse complement strand
TAAACTCATTCATTGGTCCTTGCGTTGGTCCTTGCGTCGCGGCGGCAAGCGATCAACGATGATTTGACATTGCAACGGCGCGATACCCGAGAGACATCATGAACTTCGCCCTCGCGCGAGTCGAGGCTTCGCCCACGAAGGCGGTTTACAAGAAGGCGGTTCACACTTTCAAAGCGCGCCCGCCTGGGCTAGCATTGCCGCAAACAAGGCCGTTCCGGCGCGGGTCGCCGCCGCCGGGAGGGCATTCAGGGAGCGAGCACGGCATGACCCGCAAGCAAATTCTGGCGCCTGTCGCGGGCGTATTGGCCGCCATCGGCTTTGCCTTTCCGGCTCAGGCCCAGACCATCAAGATCGGCATCATCAATTCCTATTCCGGCTTCCTTGCCCAGGTGGGCGACCAGATGGAGAAGGGCCTTGCTCTCTATTTCAAGGAATACGAGAAAACCCTGCCGCCGGGCGTGAAAGTCGAGTTCATTCGCCGCGACGACAACGCCAATCCGGACACCAGCAAGCGCGTCGCCCAGGAACTCATCACCCGCGACCGCGTCAATCTTCTCATGGGAATCATCCCCTCGCCGTCGGCCGCCGCCATCGCGCCGCTGGCGAACGAGGCGAAAATTCCCGTCGTGCTCACCAACGCCGCAGGCTCCATTCTCACGCGGCTGTCGCCCTGGTTCGTGCGCACCTCCTTCACCATCTGGCAATCGGCCATGCCGATCGGCCAGTGGACGGCGAAGCAGGGATACAAGACCGCCATGACCATGGTCAGCGACTTCATTCCCGGCCACGACGGCGAGGCCGGCTTCACGCGGGGATTTACCGATGGCGGCGGCAAAGTCGTCGCCACCATGCGCGTGCCGCCGGCGAATCCGGATTTCGCCCCCTTCGTGCAGCGCATCAAGGACGCGAAACCCGAGGTCGCCTTCTTCTGGGTGCCCGCCAATCAGGCGACGGCCCTGATGAAAGCCGTCCGCGACCTCGGCCTGCGCGAGGCCGGCGTCAAGATCTTCGCCACCCACGACCTTGTTCCCGACGAAGAGATCCCCAACATCGGCGCCGTCGGCGACGGGCTCATCACGACGGGCAATTTCACCAGTTCCGCGGATCGCCCGGCGACCAGAGCGTTTCTCGCCGCCTGGGACAAGGAATACGCCGGCAAGGCCATCGCCAGTTTCGTCTCGGTCAGCGGCTGGGACGGAGCCATGATGATCTACGACATGCTGAAGGCGACGAACGGCAAGTTCACCGCCGACGAGGCGATGAAATTCTTCTCGACCTGGAAAACCGACAATTCCCCGCGCGGCTCGATCGCCATCGACCCGGCGACGCGCGACATCGTGCAGGACTTTTATATCCGCCGCCACGACTGGAAAGACGGCAAGCTCGTCACCACGGCATTCGACGTGATCAAGGCCGTCAAGGACCCGTGGAAGGAATTGAACCCCGTCAAGTAGAAGCCGCCGCACGAAACGAACACGCGCCGCCTGTCCTTTGTGCGTACTGGCAAAGCGGCCGCGCCTGCGCTACCAATGAGCCACGCGCGGCGGGATGGTCGACGCGGATCAATATCGCCGCAGAGCGAGTTCAAACGGAAGGAAGTGCGACATGTTGCGCAAGAAATTCATCGCGACGGCGCTGGGAACGGCGGCGGCAGTGTTCAGCCTTGCGGCCTCGGCCCAGACCATCAAAATCGGCGTCATCAATTCCTATTCCGGCTTCCTCGCCCAGCCCGGCGACGAAATGCAGAAGGGCATCGACCTCTACATCAAGGAGAACGAGAAGACCCTGCCGGCCGGCGTCAAGATCGAGATCATCAAGCGCGACGACGGCGCGAACCCGGAAACCGGCAAGCGCGTGGCGCAGGAGCTCATCACCCGCGACCGCGTCAACCTGCTGTTTGGCGTCATCGCCTCGCCCGTCGGCGCCGCCGTCGCGCCGCTGACCGCCGAAGCGAAAATCCCGCTCGTGATCACCAACGCGGCGGGCGCCGGCATCACGCGCATGTCGCCCTATGTGGTGCGCGCTTCATTCACGCTGTGGCAACAGGGCGTGCCGCTGGGACAATGGGCGGCCAAACAGGGCTGGAAAACCGCCATCACCGCGGTCTCCGACTTCATTCCCGGGCATGACGCCGAAGGCGCCTTCACCAAAGGCTATGTCGATGGCGGCGGCAAGGTGCTGAGCGCCCTGCGCTTTCCGCCCGCGAACCCGGATTTTGCGCCGTTCATCCAGCGCATCAAGGACGCCAAACCGGACGCGGCTTTCCTCTGGGTGCCCGCCGGCGCCCAGGCGACCGGCATGCTCAAGGCCGTGCGCGACCTCGGCCTGCGCGAAGCCGGCACGAAAATCATCTCGACGCAGGATCTGGCGCCCGACGAGGAATTGCCGAACATCGGCGAGATGGGCGCCGGCATGATCACCGCCGGCACCTACACGATCTCCAGCGACCGTCCCGCCAACAAGGCCTTCCTCGCCGCCTGGGAGAAGGAATATCAGGGCAAGGTCATTCCCGACTTCGTCTCCGCCCATGGCTGGGACGGGATGATGATGGTCTTCGACATGATCAAGGCGACGAACGGCAAGTTCACCTCCGACGAAGCCATGAAATTCTTCTCCAACTGGAAGACCGACAAGAGCCTGCGCGGATCGATCTCGATTGATCCAGCGACCCGGGACATCGTGCAGGACATCTACATCCGCCGCCACGAGATGAAGGACGGCAAACTCGTCACCGTCGAGTTTGATTCCATCAAAGCCGTCAAGGACCCGTGGAAGGAACTGAACCCCGTGAAGTAAGGCGCCCGACGCGCGGCCCGGCGCCGCGCGCCGCTCTCCCATGGCAGAAACCCTCTCCATCGCCGTCAGCATCGTCTTTCACGGCCTCGCGCTCGCGATGGTGCTGTATCTGATCTCGGTTGGCCTGTCGGTGACGATGGGCCTCATGGGCTTCGTCAATCTCGCGCACGGCGCTTTCGCCATGACGGGCGGCTATGTCCTTGTCCTGCTGATGAAGAAACAGGGCTGGCCCTTTGGCGCGGCGCTCGCCGCCGCCATTGTCATCTGCGTGATCATGAGCCTGATCCTCGAACGCCTGCTCTATCGCCGGCTCTATGGCGGCGATGAACTCGATCAGGTGCTGCTGACCATGGGCCTTATTTTCATGAGCGTGGGCGGCGCCACCTATCTGTTCGGCCCGGTCGCGCAAACACTTGACCCCCCGCCGTGGCTGCGCGGCCAGATTCAATTTCTCGGCCGCGATTTTCCCACCTATCGCAGCTTCCTCATTCTGTGCGGCGCCCTGCTCGTCACCGCGCTCTGGCTGGGACTGGAGCGGACGCGCTTTGGCGCGCAAATCCGCGCTTCCGTGGACAACCTGCGCATGGCGCAGACGCTCGGCATCAACACGTCAAAG
>JANYDZ010000191.1 GCA_025363375.1 Hyphomicrobiales bacterium | reverse complement strand
GTCGAGATCACGAAGCTGGAAATCGATATCTTCGAGGCGTAGGGGCGACGCTGTCGTTTCAAGCTGGCCTAACTGCGAAGCCTCGTAACGGCTCAAAATGCTCAAATACTTGATCATATGCACACCCTGATGGGCTTGCGTCCAGCGCATCTCCCCCCCCCCAAAAAAAAAGCGTGAACACTGCCGGACAGATCGTGCGCCACCGACGTTGCCGCCTATCTTCCTCGCCACAGTCCCAGCTCCGACAAAAACCCGATCACATGGGCGTCGAAGGCGTCCGGGTCCTCAATCACGCAGGCGTGGCCCGCGTCGGGAATTACCGCGTGTTTCGCGCCGGGAATGAGCGAGGCCGTGATGGCGCCGCGCGCCAGCGATTCATCGTGCTGGCCATTCACCACGAGCGTGGGAATTTTCATGCCCGGCAGCCGCGCCGTCATGTCGCACGAGCCGCGCGCGCGAAAAATCTGCGCGATGCTTTTGGCTGAAAGATTCGCCGCGTTTTGCGTGAACAGCGACAGCGCCCAATGCCCGAGCTTCGTGTCGGCAAAGCCCGGCGCCACATAGCCGCGCATGAGATGCATGAGATAGGCTCCGAGCGTATCCTGCCGCATCGGTCCCACGATGGCTTCGACATCGCGCGGCCCGTTGCTGGAGCCGCCGACAAGCACGATGGCCTCGCACATTTCCGGATGGTCGAGCGCCGTGAGCATGGCTATGCCCGAGCCCACGCTCACCCCCATGAAGATCGCGCGGGAAATCCCCTCGTCGGCGCACACGCCGAGAACATCGTCCTTCATGTCCGCGAGCGTGAAGGCCGTCTCGGGCTTGTCGGAATGGCCGTAGCCCCTCAGGTCCACCGCGATCACCCGGTGGAACGCGGAATATCGCGCGACCTGATAGAGCCACAACCGGCGGTCAAAGGGATTGGCGTGGACGAGCACCATGGGCGGGCCCTCGCCATGGACTTCGTAGTGAATCTTCACGCCGTTGCTATGGCTGTAGGGCATGGTCTCCTCCCGGCTTCAGCCTCACTTGTAGTCCTCCGCCGGCTTTGCGTAAAACAGGCGAGGCAAAATCGGAGCCGCCCATGACGACGCGCAATCCCACCAACGGCGTTCACGACAAAGCGGCGCGCGATCTCGTCCCGATGATCGCCGCGCTTGCCGACCGCGTCGAGCGGGAACGCGAACTGCCGGCGGAAATTCTGACCGCCCTCCACAAGGCGCGCCTGTTCCACATGCTCGCTCCAAAGGAGGTCGGCGGCGAACAGGTCGACGTCGTCACCTTTTTTCACGCCGTCGAGGCCATCGCCACCGCCGACGCCAGCGCGGCCTGGTGCGTCGGGCAGGCCAACGGCATCGCCATGGGCGCGGCCGCCTATCTCGACAACGCGGTCGCGCGTGAAATATTCGGACAGTCGACTTCGAGCGTGGCCTCGGGACCCAATTCGCGCGCGGCGAAAGCGGTGAAGGTCAAGGGAGGCTATCGCGTCACCGGCAAATGGTCTTTCGCCTCGGGAAGTCGGCACTCGGCTTTTCTGGGCGCGCATTGCACAGTCTTCGAGGACGGCGCGAGGGCCGCGAAAGACGCCGACGGACGGCCCGTCGACCGCACCATGCTGTTTGCGAAATCCTCCGCAAAAGTGGTCGACAACTGGCGGGTGATGGGCCTCAAAGGCACGGGCTCCGACAATTACGAGGTCGAAAACCTGTTCGTGCCCGAAGCTTATTCCTATACGCGGGACGCCGACGCGGATCGCCGCGTGCATGCGCCCCTCTATGTGCACTTCAACGGGTTCAACATGTTCGGCCTGAGTTTTTCCGCCGTCGCGCTTGGCGTCGCCCGCGCCTGCATGGACGAATTCATCAAACTCGCGGCGGAGAAATCGCCGCAGGGAAGCGGCTGGGCCTGGGTGCTGCGCGACAACGCCGTCGTGCAATCGAAAGTCGCGCAGGCGGAGGCGCAATGGTCCGCGTCGCGCGCGTTGGTGCTGGATATCTACGGCGGACTCTGGGCGAAGGCGCAGGCTGGCGTCGCTTTTACCCTCAACGACAAGGCGCGCATGCGCATGGCCTCGACCTGGGCGATGAACGAGGCCTGCAAAGTGGTGGACGTGATCTATCGCGCGGCGGGCGCCACTGCGATCTTTGAAGCCAACCCCTTCGAGCGCCGCTTCCGCGACATCAACTGCGCCTCGCAACAGGGCCAGGCGGCGCAATCGAATTTCGAACTGGTGGGCCGCGTCTTTCTGGGCGTGGCGCCGGGCGGGCGCGTTTGACGCCCGCATGCCATCGGCGCGCCGCACGCGGAGGCAACGCGCGCCGTGCGAGCCCGGGCATTTCGCCATTGCGCCTGGCCGCGTTTTTCATCGGCGCATGCACAGCCGCCCACGCGCAGCCCGCCGAGCCCTTCTACCGCAACAAGCAAATCTCGCTTGTCGTCGGCTACAACCCCGGCGGCTCCTACGATCTTTATTCAAACATCGCGGCGAACGCCCTGCCCCGCTACATCCCGGGCAACCCCGCAATCGTCCTCAAGCACATGCCCGGTTTCGGCGGGCTCAAGGCGGCGAATTACATGCAGACACAGGCGTCGCGCGATGGCTTGACCATCGGCATGGTCAGCCAGGCCGCCGCGTTGCGGCAGGCGTTGGGAGAAGCCGGCATTGAATTCGACGCGCGAAAACTCAACTGGATCGGGCGGCTCTCGACTTCGGTCGAAGCGACGCTCGCGTGGCGCAAGGCGGGCGTCCTCACTCTGGAGGACGCGAAGAACAAGGAACTGGTCATCGCCGCGACGGCGGCGGGCAGCACCACCGACGTTTTGCCGCGCCTGATGAATCTGATCGCTGGCACCAAATTCCGGCTGGTGAAGGGCTATCAGGGCACGACGGGCGGCTCGCTCGCCATGGAGCGCGGCGAGACGGACGGC
>JANYDZ010000190.1 GCA_025363375.1 Hyphomicrobiales bacterium | reverse complement strand
ATTCCAACGCTGGCGCGGCGATTTCCGGAGCGCAAGGGTCTGGTCGTGTCCATTCACGGCATGGGCGGCAATATCGGCGACGCGGTGGCGCCGTTTGTCGCGGGCTCGCTGCTCAGCGGCGTTGCAATCGCCGGCGTGACCCTGGTGCCCAATCTCACGTGGCGCGAAGTGATGATATTCAACGTGATCCCGGGCATCTTCATGTCGGTCGCGATCCTCTGGTATCTCGGCAAGTTGCAGCTCGACGGAAAAAGCAGGGCCTCGGACAACGCCCTCAGCCTTGCGGAAGTCATTTCGGGCTTCGGCGGATTGTTGAAAAACAACACCCTCATGATGCTGTCGATCAGCTCCGCGTTCCGCTCGACGACGCAGGGCTCCTTGATGGTGTTCGTGCCGCTCTATCTCGCCGACATCATGGGCTATTCGCCGATGGCCACGGGCGCCGCCATGATGGCCCTGCAACTCTGCGGCTTTATCGCGGCGCCGATAGCCGGCTCCATGTCGGACAGGCTGGGCCGCCGCAACATCATGATGACCAGCATGATCATGACGGCGGTTGTGTTGTTGTTCATGGTCTTTGCGGGCGGCACGCCGGCTTTTGTATTTTTTGTCGCGCTCCTGGGCTTCTTCCTCTTCGCCATCCGCGCGGTATTGCAGGCATGGACGCTCGACGCCACGCCGAAAAACATGGGCGGCTCGGCGATCGGCTTGCTGTTTGGCATCCAGGCTCTCGGCAACGCCATGGGGCCGCTGATCTGCGGCGTGCTCGCCATGAATTACGGGTTGCTCTCAACCTTCTACTTCATGGCCTTCACGATTGTGATCGCCAATGTGTTCGTGATTTTCATCAAGGAAGAGCGCGCGCCGGTTTAGCGGCGGGCCGCGCCGGCGCAATATTTTGCCGCCGCCACCGCGCGGTGCTAGGATCATCCCGACCTGACGTTACGTCGAGCGACGGAGTTTTTCATCATGCAGTCCGCCACCGTTGAAGCCGTTTCCGCAAACCGCCGGCAGTTCTATGACCGGCTGACCCCAAAAGCCATGGCGCCTCTCTGGGAAGTGCTGAAAGGCCTCGTGCCGGAGCAGCCGAAATCAAAATTCGCGGCGCACGTGTGGAAATACGCGGAAGCACGGCCATTGTTGATGGAGGCCGGCAGCCTTCTGACGGCGGAAGAAGCCGAGCGCCGCGTGCTGGTGCTGGAGAACCCCGCCATGCCCGGGGGCTCGCGCATCACCGCCACCATGTACTCGGGCTATCAACTGATCATGCCCGGCGAAATCGCGCCGGCCCATCGGCACACCGCTTCTGCCCTGCGCATGGTGCTTGAGGGCAATGGCGGCTACACGGCGGTTGCCGGCGAAAAGACCACGATGCAACGCGGCGACCTCGTGATCACGCCCGCGATGTCATGGCACGACCACGGACAGGAAGAGCACAAGCCGGTCATCTGGGTCGATGGCCTCGATCTCCACATGGTCAATTTCTACGAAGCCGCGTTCATGGACCACGGCAACGACAAGACGCAGATTCTGGCGAAGCCGGAAGGGTTTTCCACCAGCGAATTCGGCTCGGGGCTGGGGCCGATGAACCCATATTCCCCCTTTGGCCAGACCTCGCCGATCTTCAACTATTCCTACTCCAGAAGCCGGCCCGCCCTGATGCAGATCGCCGCCGCCAGCCTCGCCGATCCGCACGTCGCGCACGCGTTGCGCTATATCAATCCGCTCGACGGCGGCTGGGCCATGCCGACCATCGCGACGTGGCTGACCCACGCGCCCAAAGGCTTTGAGACCAGGGCCCTGCGCTCGACCGACGGACGCACCATCGTCGTGCTTGAAGGCGAGATAACGCTTGAAATCGACGGGAAGACGTTCACCGCCGGCGAGAGCGATGTGGCCGGCATTCCCTCGTGGATGTGGACGAAAATCCGCGCCTCGAAAGACGCGGTGTTCTTCACCTTCTCCGATCGCGCCGCGCAGGAGAAGCTGGGCATCTTCCGCGAAGAACGCCGGTAGGGATATTTTCGAAGAATGCCCGGCCGCCTCAAGCGGCGGCTTTGGGCGGCGAACCTGTCAGCCCCAGGAACGCATCTTCGATCGACGCCTTGCCGGTCGACGCCAGCAATTCGGCCGGCGTCGTGTCCCGCAAAATCTTGCCTTTGTGCAATACGATCACGCGGTCGGCGTCGACAACCTCCTCGGTCAGATGCGTCGCCCAGAGAACCGCGACGCCGCGCTCGCGGCGCAGCGACAGAATGAGCTTGCGCAGATCTGCCCTGCTCTGGATGTCGAGGCCGACGGTCGCCTCGTCCATCAACAGCACGCGCGGCTCGTGCAACAGGGCGCGGGCGAGTTCGACGCGGCGGCGGTTGCCGCCGGACAGGGCGCTGGCCTTATTGTCGGCGGCGTCGCTCAGGCCGAGGCGGTCAAGTTCGCGGGCGATGCGTTGCCTTGCGATTGCGCCGGGAATGCCGTGCAGACCCGAGTGGAACAGGAGGTTGCCGCGTACGGTGAGTTCGAGATCGAGGGTGGACTGCTGAAAGACAATGCCAAGCCCCGCCAGCGCCGGCACGGGATCGCGCCGCATGTCGTGGCCCATCACATCAATCAGTCCCGAATCCGGCGTGAACAGCCCCGACAGAAGCTGGAACAACGTCGACTTGCCCGCGCCGTTGGGGCCCAGCAGCGCGATGAACTGGCCGGGATAGGCGTCGAACGACACGCCATCGACCGCGCGCACGGGGCCGTAGGCGCGCACGATGTTTTCGAGCCGCAGCACAGGAGTCTTTTTGTCCCCGGAATATTGTGCCGTCATATAAGTCCCCTGCCCCCGCCACTGCTTGCGGCGCGGCGAAAATTAGGCCTACACTCGCGCCAAGGCAATGCGCTATTCGAGAGGACACGCTGTTGAGCAACTTGAGGGGCGCGCTCGCCTGCGCCATTTCCGCCGCGCTCCTGTGCGTCGCGCCGGCGGTCGAAACCCTGGCGAAGGACACCGGCTATCTCTTCGTCAGCAACGAGAAAACCAACAACGTCATTGTTCTCGAACCCAAGACCCTCAAAGTCGTCAAGGACATGAAAGTTTCGCGGCGTCCGCGCGACATGCATTTCAACGCCGAACATACCCTGCTGTTCGTGGCTTGCGGCGACGACGACGTGATCGATGTCATTGATGTCGCAAGACTCGAAGTCGTCAAGAAAATCCCCACCGGGGCCAGCCCCGAGACTTTCGCAATCGACGAGAAGCGCCGCCGCATCTACGTCTCCAACGAAGAAGGCTCCTCGCTGTCGGTCATCGACCTGGATCAGGGCATCACCATTCACGAGGTGCCTACCGGCGCCGAGCCCGAGGGCGTCTATATCCATGAGGACGGCAAGAGCGTTTATGTCACCTCGGAGGTCGGCGATCTCGTGCATCTCGTCGATCCCGACGCGGGCGCCGTCCTGCAGGATGTGGTCGTGGGCACGCGTCCGCGCCGTTTCGTGGCGACGCCCGACGGCAAGGAACTGTGGGTGACGACGGAGCTTTCCGGCGAAGTCTGGATCATAGACCGCGCGAAGTTCGCGAACGCCGGCAAGATCGAATTTCTGCCGCCGGGCATGCGCAAGTCCGACGTGACGCCCGTCGGCATCGCCATGACCAAAGACGGCAAGACAGCGTTTGTGACGCTGGGCCACGCGTCGCACGTCGCCTTCGTCGATGTCGCCACGAAGAAAACGGTCGCCTACGTGCTCGTGGGCAAGCGGTCCTGGGGCATCACGCTCTCCAAAGACGAGAAGACGCTCTATGTCGCCAACGGGCTCGGCGACGATGTGACCGTCGTCGATGTCGCCAGCCGCAAGGCGGTGACGTCGGTGCCCGTCGGCCGCATTCCCTGGGGCGTCGTCATCGATGAATAGCAGGTTCGCACGGCGCTTTGTGTCGGCACTGGCGTTCGCGGCCTGCGCCGCGGGGGCGCGCGCGCAAACGCCGGAGGCGCCGCGCGCCGCGCCCGCGCCCTTGCAACTCGCGACGGTCACCATCGGTTACGTCGAGCTGGAGGGCGATGTGCGCTACGAACCGCTGAAAGCCTTCGAGCGGTTGACGCTGAAACTGCGCGGCCATCCTTTTCCCGGAGCGCAGGTCGGCATCGATGATTCGACCGCGCTGCGGCGCTCGACCGGCGCCGAATTCAAGCTGGAGCGTATGAGCGTCAAGGCGCCCGCCGACTTGGCGGGGGCGGTGACGCGGGGAATGGAAAACGGCGTCTCCTTCTTCCTGGTCGACGCGCCCGCCGAATCCTTCAAGGCGCTCGCCGCCGCCGTGAAGGGGCGCGATGTCCTGCTGTTCAACATCAGCGCGTCGGAGGATTTTTTGCGCCGCGACCTGTGTTCGCGCGAAATCGTCCACGCCATGCCAAGCCGCGCCCAACTCATGGACGGGCTCGTACAGACGCTCGTGTTCAAGAAGTGGCGCGACTATCTCGTCCTGCAGGGCCCATCGGCGGAAGACGAAGAGGCCACGACCGCGTTTTTGCGCTCGGCGAAGAAATTTGGCGCGCGGATCGCCGACCACAAGAAATTCGCGCCGGGCACAGACCCTCGCCAGCGCGAAAAAAACAATCCCGCGCTGCTGTCGGCGATCAACAAGGATTGGGACGTGACCTTCGTCGCCGACAGCGCCTTCGATTTCGCCCGCGACATTGCCTATCGCACGGTGAAGGCCCGCCCGCTCGTTGGCGCGATCGACCTCGAACCGACGGCCTGGCACTGGACCTGGGAGCACAACGGCGCGCCGCAGGTCAACACGCGCTTTGCCAAACACGCGCCCGAGCGCAAAATGGAGAGCGCCGATTGGGCGGCGTGGATTTCCGTCAAGATGATCGTTCAATCGGCTTTGCGCACGCGCCCGTTTGATTTCAGGAAACAGCGCGATTTCATTCTGGGGCCCGGAACCTTCGACGGCGACAAGGGGCTCGCCATGAGCGTGCGGCCCTGGGACCATCAGTTGCGGCAGGCGGTGCTGCTGGCGGCGCCCTATTCGGTGGTCGCCAGCGCGCCCGCAGAGGGGTTTCTGCACCGCCTCGACGTGCTCGACACGCTCGGCGACGACGAGCCTGAAACGCCCTGCAGGATGAACAGGTAAAACATGCAACTGGCCCATGTCGGCCGCGCCATGGGCGCCGTCACCAAACGCGAGATCATCAAATTCGCCCAGCAAAAGGGCCGCCTTCTCTCGGGCATCGTGCGGCCGCTGTTCTGGCTCGTAGTTTTCGCCGCGGGCTTTCAGATCGTGTTCGGCGTGTCGATCATTCCGCCCTACACGACCTACATCACCTATCAGGTCTATATCGTGCCGGGGCTGCTGGGCATCGTGCTGCTGTTCAACGGCATGC
>JANYDZ010000185.1 GCA_025363375.1 Hyphomicrobiales bacterium | reverse complement strand
AGACCTCGGTCGAACCCGCGAGCGAGCCGGTATGCGCCAACGTCGCCTTGCGCGCCTCTTCCGAGCCGCCGGCTTTGACAACGATGACGTGTTTGCCCGCCTGACGCGCCTTGTCCGCCGCCGCCAGAAAGCGCGCGCCGTCGATCACCGATTCGATGTAGCAGGCGATGACGCGCAAATCGGCATCGCCGCTGAGGTGGTCGATGTAATCGGCGAAGGTCAGGCCGGTCTGGTTGCCGCAGGATACGAGATAGGCAAGGGTCAAGCCCGCGTCCGCGACGCCGCGCGCAAAGGTTTGCGCCAGCGCGCCGCTTTGGGTGAGCGCCGCGACGGGACCGCGCGCCAGCGGCTCCACCTGTTCATCCGGGAACGTGCAGAATTTCGAGCGTCCCACGGCGAGGCCCATGCAGTTGGGGCCCGTCGCGGCAATGCCGTATCTGGTCAGGATTTTCCTGAGACGCGCCGCGCGCGCCATTCCCTTGGGATCGCCGCCTTCGCCGAAGCCCGCCGCATATATGCTGGCGCTGCGCGCGCCCAGACTTCCGCCGAGTTCAAGGATTTCGAGCGACTGTTCGTTGGGCACGAAGAGCGCGAGATGATCGGGCTTTTCGGGCAGATCGGCAATGGTTGGCCAACACGTCGCCCCCCACAAATCCGAACGATTGGGATTCACCGCGTAAACCCCGCCTTCAAAGCCGAAGCGCTTTAAATTGTCCCAGACGCGCGGCGACCAGTTGCGGTCCGACGCGCCGACAAGCACGACGTTGCGCGGGGCGAAGAGGGCGGAGATGTTTGGCAATACAGACAAGGATTGAGCGCCCATCGAGATCTGTGAAGCCCTCTCCCGTGGATATGAAAGAGGGCCTCGCACGCCAAATTCTTACCGCTTCACGTTGCGAAGCGAGTCCAGTTCAAGCCGGCCTTTTGTAAGGCCCCAGACCCGGACGGTACGACTTCGCGTCCAGAAATTCCTTCATGCCGACCTTCTCGCCGATTTCCTTGTCGGCCTTGTGCATCGCCTCCTGTTTCACCCCGAGATAATCGCGCGCTTCTTCGGCGCCCATGCGGCGCACGGCGCGGACCGCTTCTTTCGTGTAGCGGATGACGGCGGGGTTGAGCTTCTGCAATTTGGCGGCGAGTTCAAGGGTCTTCGCCTTGAGTTCGGCGCGCGGCACGGATTCGTTGATGAGGCCGATCTCCACCGCGCGCTTGCCGCCGAACGGCTCGCCCGTCGCCGCGTAATACATGGCGTGACGCGGCAGCAGCATGTCCGTCAGGTTCCAACTGACGATGCCGCCGGGCAGAATGCCCCAGTTGACTTCGGAGAGGCCGAATATTGCTTCATCCGCCGCGATGGCGAAATCGCAGGAGCTGAGCTGCGTAAAGGCGCCGCCGAAGCAATAGCCCTGCACCATCGCGATGGTGGGCTTGGTGAAATGGGTGAGCAGGTCGTGGCGCCAGTTGTGGCTGGCGTTGTTGGAGCGGCGGCGCGCGACCGGGTCGTTGCCCTGTTCGCGGAAATACAGGCGGATGTCCTGCCCCGCGCACCAGGCCTCGCCCTTGCCGCCGAGAACCAGCACTTTGGTCTGCGCGTCTTCATCGAGGCGCAGCAACGCGTCCTGCATGTCGTAATGCAGGCCGGGGCTCATGGCGTTGCGCTTTTCCGGGCGGTTCAGATAGAGGAACGTGACCTCCCCTTCGCGCTCGATGACGATGTTGTCGTAGGTCTTGTCGGTCATGGTTTCCTCCATTGAATGCATTGAATGGCCGCAGAATAGCGGGCGTCGACGCGCGCGTACAGCTTGACTCTACAGCCCCCTGACAAACTCCGTCACCGGCGCCGAAAACGTGTCGTCCATCGTGCCAAACGTACACATGGTCGAGAAATGATTGTGGCCGGAAAGGCGCACGATGGGCGGCGGAGCCTTGTCGCGCAGCGAGAGCGCGCGCGCCATCTCGAAGGTCGGCGTAATCAGGTGGACGGGATCGAGTTCCGCCACCGCCAGAAACACCGGCACTTTCGATTTGCCGACGTGGCTCAGGGCGGAGCGTTGATGAAAGGTCGCGTCGTCGTCGCCGAAATATTGCGCGACATTGGGGCGTATTTCCTCGCGGCGGACCGCGTAAAGACCGCTCGCCAGCACGCCGCCGATCACCTCCTCGCCGCCGCGCAAATCCGGATCGAAGAGATAGGACGCCACATGCGACGCGCCCGCCGAATGGCCAAAGATCAGGACGCGGCCGGCGTCGCCGCCAAAGCGCGCGGCATTGGCCTTGACCCAGCGCACCGCGCTCTGCAAATCGCGTCCCGCCGACGGCCAGGAGAATTCCGGCGCGAGGCGGTAATTGGCGGCGACGCACACCATCCCCTGCCGCGCAAAAAAACGCCCGACATTGGAGAAGTAATGCTCATCCTGCCGCTTGTC
>JANYDZ010000166.1 GCA_025363375.1 Hyphomicrobiales bacterium | reverse complement strand
GGTGAAGAAAGGTTCGAAGATTTTTTCCTTCACATCGTCGGGTATGCCGTGGCCGGTGTCTTCGACCTCGATGACGACGTAATCGGCCTCGACAAGGGACTTTTCCTTGTATTTCGCGCATTCGGCGGCGGCGACGTTCAGCGTGCGCAGATGGATTTTGCCGCCGTCCGCCATCGCGTCGCGCGCGTTGACGACCAGATTGATGATGACCTGTTCAAACTGGTTGAGATCGACCTTGCACAGCCAGAGATCGCGGCCGTGTTTGAGATCGAGCTCGATTTTCTCGCCCACAAGACGGCGCAGAAGCATTTGCAGTTCCGACATGGCGTCGCTGAGTTGCAGCACTTGCGGGCGCAACGTTTGACGGCGCGAGAAGGCGAGCAACTGGCGCACGAGGCCGGCGGCGCGGTTGGCGTTCTGCTTGATCTGCATAATGTCCTGGAAGGACGGGTCGGTGGGGCGATGATTTGCAAGCAGCAGGTCGGAATAGCCGATGATGGCGGTGAGGACGTTGTTGAAATCGTGCGCGACGCCGCCGGCGAGTTGGCCCACCGCCTGCATCTTCTGCGACTGGACAAAGCTTTCCTGCAGCGTGCGTTGTTCGGTTGTATCCAGGGCGAAAAGCGTGGCGGCCACGCCATCGCCGCCGTCATCGGCGGGCGAGACAAAGAAGCGCGCCGAGCGCGCCTTGCCATCGCCGGTCAGTTCGGCGGCGACAGGCGCGATATCGGTGGTCCCAGCGGCAGCCGCCTCGAAAGCGGCGGCGAGAGCGGGTCGGTCGCGCTCGACGATGTTGGCGAAGATCGAGCGCTCCGCGTCAATGCCCTTCAACGCGAGCGGGGCAAGCCGAGCGAAGGCAGCATTGGCGCGAATGATGCCGCCCTTGCGATCGACGGCGGCGATCGCCATCGGGGTCTGGTTGAAAAACCGCGCGAAACGCACTTCCGCGGCGCGCAGGTTTTCCGCCGGCTCCTCGCCAGGCGCACGGTTCAGAACAAGAGTGCGCGAGGGGCCGGGCGCCTGGTCCTGCCCGAATGCAACGCGGTGAATGAGCCGCACAGGCAGTATCTGGCCATTGCGGCGTTTGAGATCGACGTCGAACTGTTCTGTCTTAACGTCGCCGGCCGCGCCCGCCACAGCCGAGATCAGCGCCGCGCCGTCGCCGGCCACGATTTTGGAAAGTTGCAGCCCGCCGGAGCCGACCTGGGTCAGGTCGTGGTCGAGCCAGCCGGCGAGCGTGGCGTTCATGTAGGTCACGGCGCCGGTGGCGTCCGCCGAGAAAAATCCGGCCGGCGCGTGATCAAGAAAGCCGATCGCGTGTTGCAGTTCCTGAAAAACGTTTTCGTGGCGCTCGCGTTCGTGGGTGACGTCGGCGACAGTCCACAAGGTCGCGCGCTTTTGCCCGAACCGTTCGATGGGTCTAACACGGATGCGATACCAGCCCGCTTCGCCCTCGCCGGACAGCGGCGGCGCCAACCGCAGCTCCTCGGAGCCTCGTTTGCCTTCGCGCGCCGCCTGGGCGAGGCGATAGACGGCTTCCGAAACGTCCGGGGCTCCCGAAAACAGACGTTCGACGGTGCGCAAATCGGCTGAATCCTGCGCGCCCGACAAATTCATATAGCTGGCGTTGGCGTAAATGACGCGCGTGTCGCCTTCGGTGACGAGCATGCCTTCGCTCGCTGTATCCACGGTCGTCTTGGTGATGTCGTTGCGCGCGGCCTGGCCGGTGAACTGCAAAAAGCCCACCGCGTAAGCAAAGAGGGCGACCACGCCGATAATGGCCAACAACGCAAGCAGGCCAATCGTCAGACGTCCCGATTGTTCGGGAGGCAGAAAGGAGGAAGTGGCCGCGGTGGCTACGAACAGCACCGCAAACAGCAGTACAAGCGCCGGGCTGCCAGTGCGTTCAGTGCGGTCAAATGCGCCGGACGTCGGCGTGGGGTTCATGATGGATCCTCGGGCGTTATTGGTTCGCCGCGGGCGTGATTCGTCCGCACAATGGGGCGAAGGCAAGCTATTTGCAATGGAACCCGGAAAGCGATTAACCATCTATTAACCTAACGGGGCGACGAGCCACGGAAGGTGATGTAATGTAAACGACGACAGGCCCACGCGGCGGCATGAGGCGATACCCGATATGCAGGCTCTAATCGACAAATATGGAATCAACGTCAGCTATCTGGTATATGCGGCGGCGGCGGTTGCTGTCCTCATCGTCCTCTGGATTGTCTTGCGGTTCGCCTTCGGGCGGCGCATTCGCAGCACGGGCGGTGGCCGCGCGCGACAGCCGCGCATGGGCGTAGTCGATGCTTTTGATCTCGACCGCCAGCGCCAGCTTGTGCTGGTGCGGCGCGACAACGTTGAACACCTGATTATGATCGGCGGGCCAAACGACGTGCTCGTGGAGTCGAGCATTGTCAGAGCCGGTCTGTCGGTCGATGCGCGGCCGCGCCAAAACGTTGCGTCGGATGAGAACGTTTTTGCGCTGGGCCAGCCGCCGACCCTGCCCGCAATGCCGACGGCGGCGACAGTTCCTCCCGCGCCCGCCGCGCCTATCGTTGCGCCAATTACGGTGCGAGCGGCCGCAGCCCCTCCACCGCCTCCATCTCCCTTCGCTTCTCCGCCGCCCCCCCCGGTCCGTGTCGCGATTGCGGCTCCGCCTGCGCCGCCAGCCATGTCACCATTACCCGAACCTGTCGCACCGCCGCCCGCCGCCGCCATGCCTGCGCCAACCGCACCGCAACCCGCAGCCCCGCCGCCGCCAAAACCGGCTTTTGAATTCCCGCGTTTCACAACGCGCTCCCTGGATCGCAAGCCAGAACCCCAAACAGCTGCCGAGATTGAGCCAAGGCCTGTCGCGGAAGCTGTCAAAGCCGCAATCGAACCTGTCATGTTTGGCGTCGAGGCGCCAAAGCCATCGGTCGAGCCGTTCAAACCTCTGGTGGAGGCGCCCAAGCCGCCCCATGGCTTGGCGACGCCCGGAGCTGTCGCAGAGACGAGCGTAAGCAGCGCAAAACCCGCGCCAGCTAAAATCCTGGACCCACTGGAAGCGTTGGAAGAAGAGATGGCCAAATTGTTAGGTCGACCTTCGGGGTCGGGCGCAACAAAGCAGTAAAGGGCGCGGTGGGTTTCCCTGGGGCCGTCAATCGTCGCGATAAACGCGTTCGCGTCGTTCGTGGCGCTCCTGGGCCTCGATGGACAGCGTCGCAATCGGGCGGGCTTCGAGGCGTTTCAGGGATATAGGCTCGCCTGTTTCCTCGCAATACCCGTAGGTCCCGTCGTCAAGTCGACCCAAAGCGGAATCGATCTTGGCAATCAGCTTGCGCTGGCGGTCGCGGGCCCGCAATTCAATGGCGCGATCGGTCTCGGACGAGGCGCGATCAGCGATATCGGGATGATTTTCGTTTTCTGTCTGCAAGGATGTCAGCGTGTCGCGGCTCTCGCGAAGGATATCTTCCTTCCAATCGATGAGCTTGCGCCTGAAATAATCACGTTGGCGTTCATTCATGAAAGCTTCCGCATCAGAAGGCATGTAGTCGATTTGATCCATGGTCACGATATTCTTCTCGCGGGCTTTCGCATTGATGATCGACTTGGTTTTACTACTACGATTGCGTGACTTTTTTGTAACGACCAATATTTCCGCAGCGGATTTCTTCGGCTTCGTTGTTGCTTTGGCGGACTTCACCGAAGAGGCAATTTTTTCGGACGGGCGATGTTTGGCTACGACTTTCCGCAAATCCTTCGCCGCCGCGGCGGCGCGCTTCGAGGATTGTTTGCTTGCGGCGGTCCGGGCTTTAGATGGCTGTTTCCTTAAGGTTTTGGTCCCGGCTTTTTTAGGGCCCGCTTTTTTTGTCGCGGACTTTTTGCTGGAAGCTTTCTCGCCAGAGGCTTTTTTACCCGACGGCCTCTTGGCCACGCTCTTGCGCGTGGCCCTTTTTGTCGCGGCCTTTTTAGCGCGCCTGGCCATAAACTGACGATTCCCGATCCCTGAGTTGGCGCCCTTATAGCGGGCGACCTTTCCGCGCACAACGGGTCAGGGAAAGGATTTTGCAACGTGGAAAACGTCGCTTTGGCCGGTCAATCCGCGTTGGGATCGACAAGATTCTTCAATGGTTCGCCAGCGCGGAAACGGCGCAAATTCTCCGCAAAAAGAGAGGCCTGGCGACCGGCGGTGCCGCGCGGCGAGCCGCCTCCGGCGCAGTGAGGGGAGAGAATCACATTTGGCAGATCGAACAAGGGGCTGTCGGGCAAGGGTGGCTCGGGTTGCGTCACGTCGAGGCCGGCGGCGCCGATGTGGCCCGCGCGCAGAGCGGCGATTAATGCTGATTCATCAATGAGTTCTCCTCGCGCCACGTTGACGACCACGGCGCCCTTTTTCATCGCGGCGAGGGCGCCCGCGTCGATCATATGGTAGCTGGAGCGGTCGGAATTGGTGCAGAGGATGACGGCGTCCGCCTGCGCGATTGCTTCGCGCAATTTATCGCGCGGATATACGCGGTCGACCGCGTGATTTGTCGCGTAATCCAGCGATTGCGCCGCGGCGGCGGAACGCGAAACCGCGATCACGCGCGCGTCGAAGGCGCGCAGCTTGCGCACAAGATCCCGGCCAACGGCGCCAAAACCGAAAATGCAGACAGTCGCGCCTTCGAGACTACCCATGGATTCGACGATCCGCAGGCGGCGCCATTCGTGAGCCCGCTGACCCTCGTTGATGTCGTTGAAACGGCGCAGGCTGGCCAGCAACAATGTCATGGCGTGTTCCGCCAGAATAGGGCCGTTGATCCCCGACGAGCAGGTCACGGGCACCCCGGGGGGCAGGCCCATGGCGAGGCCGAGCTCGACCCCGGCGGTGGTGAAATGGATCCATTTTAACCGCCCGCTCACCCGCGCCCGCAGCTTTTCGCCGAGTTCCGGCGTGCAGGTGCGGTTGTTGAGAACGAGGATGTCCGCGTCGGCGGCATGGTGGACGATGTCATCGTGGTTGCGGGAGACCGCCCAGTCGATGTCTGGGTGGTTGTCGCGCAGGATCAGGCCGGGATCGGCGGTCCGGAAGGTGTGGAGGACGGCTTTCAGCTTCATGGGGGTCACTCGGCTGGCGTGGTCCTGGCGGTTCGTTGGGCTGCCCAGAGCAGGAGCGGAATGGCGGCCAGAAAGACCGCTGTCGCCGCGGTCATGGGCAAGCCGGACCATTCGATCACCGGGCCGGTGACGAGCGCGGCGAACACCGCCGTGCCGCCGGCGAAGGAATCGCTGAGCCCGATGGCGCGGCCACGCTCCTCGGTGCGCACCTCGTCGGCGATGAGGGCGGTCGAGGCGACATTGGCTCCCGCCCAACCGAGCCCCACGAGGAAAGTGCCCAGCGTGATGGAAATCCACGACGAAGTGAAGCCGGTCAGGCCGGCGCCGATGAGCGAGACCGCGACGCCGGGCAGCATGACGGGAATGCGGCCGTAACGATCGGCGAGCTTGCCGATGGGAATGGTGAAGGCGAACATGCCGACGGAATGGAACATGTGGGAGATCGAGATGGCGATCAGCGTGTGGCCGTGATGGGCGAGCACCAACGAGGTCA
>JANYDZ010000111.1 GCA_025363375.1 Hyphomicrobiales bacterium | reverse complement strand
CGCGGAAGTCCGTCCGGCCTTCCAGCCGTGCCAAGCGCACCTGGAGCACATAGGACCCAGGAGTGGTGGCTCGCAATCAACGCCTTGTCCAGAGCGATGCGCTGATGCGAACGCCCGGAGCCTCCCAACACCTCCTCTTCCACGACAACGAATTTCTGTCGTCGTGGTCTGGAGTCGTCGTGCGCCTGAAATCGTAGCTTCGACGGAATTTGGCGTCCCCCCTTGAAACGCGTAAACGGCTCCCCAAATCCTGCTTCGCACGGGCCATTGTGGACGTGCCGCGACGGCGCCCCAATCCGGGGGCCGCATCCTGTGTTGCTTCAAGAGCATCCTGTGTTGCTTCAAGAGAAGGACAAAATCCATGCGTCATTTCGATCTTTCCCCGCTCTATCGTTCGACCGTCGGTTTCGACCGGCTGTTTTCGCTGTTCGATCAGACCAGCGCCGCCGCCGACGCCGGGACGACCTATCCGCCCTACAATATCGAGCGCACGGGCGAGACAAGCTACCGGATCACAGTCGCTGTCGCCGGCTTTGGCGAATCCGACCTGACCATTGAGACAAAGGAAAACACGCTGTCGATCCGCGGCGGGCGCGAGGCCGCGCCGAAGGACGGCGCCGCCCGGAGCGAGGTCCTCTATCAGGGCATCGCGGCGCGCGCCTTCGAGCGGCGTTTCCAGCTCGCCGATCATGTGCATGTGAGCGGCGCCAGCCTGGTGAACGGCCTGCTGCACGTGGATCTCGTGCGCGAAATTCCCGAGGCCGCCAAACCACGCCAGATTCCGATTGGCGGCGCGAAGGTGGTCGAGGCGACCCGCAAGGCGGCGTAATCCGCGCGCTTTGGAAAACAAGGGGCGTCCGCAAGGGCGCCCTTTGCGATTCAGGCGCGTGCGCGGCGGTTCAATCCAGCGGATTGATGGGCACGCCCTTGGCGAAGCCCGGCTGGTCAGCCGGGCGGGTTGGCGAGGGCGCGGCCAACGGCGGGTTGGGCCGCTCGGCGGCGGAGGTCGCCTGACGCGGCGCCTCGGCGGGAGTCGCGGCGATTGCCGGCTCCTGCACGCGTTCGGTTTGCGCGCGTTCGGTTTGCGGACGTTCGAATTGGGGATTCGCGCGCCGCCCCGGCGGCGTTTCCGGGGACTCCGGGCGTTCGCGCGCGATCTTCGGTTGTTGGGGCAGGCTGCGCACCGCGGCTTTCGGTTTGGCGGCGGGCTTTGCGGCGCGCGGCGCGGGCTGGTTCTGCGCGTCGGGCGAATCGGGGAATTCCGGATTTCGGGAGGCGCCCGGCGCGCCGCGCTGCGGCCTCGGCTCGACGTTCACAAAACGTTGCAGGATCGCGCCTTCGACCGGATCAACGATCAGGCGCAACTGGCGGCCGCGACCATCGACGACATCGGCGAGGATCACGCGGCCGTTGCGCTGCAGGGGCCCGTTCATGCGATAGCCCTGACGCGCCAGATCGCGGCGAATTTCGCCGGGCGTCATGACGTCGCGGTAGGCGAAGGGCTGGTGTCCCCACCAGCCAAAAAGCTGGGCCTGCGCGGGCGCTGCGTCGAAGACGGCAAAGCCCGCGGCGGTCGCCGCGATCGCCGCGGCCTTGATTGCGCATTGTTTCAAATCAGCAAGGCCGGTCATGCGGCGGCTCCCTCAATCGGCCCGGCGTCGGGCCGGACAGGATGGTGCGCTAAATACCTTATAGAATGCGGCAAGTGTGAGACCAAATCTGCCGCGCTAAGTGTGCGAGCGCACAGACGCGACAAATTGATCGACTTCCTCTTCGCGGGTGGCGAAAGAGGCGACAAGTCGAATGAAGACCTCGTCCGGTCGCAGGGCGTCGGCGTCCGCAAGGCCGCGCGCGCCCCAGTCGTAGTAACCGGCCCCGGCGGCTTTCAGCGCCGTTTCCGCCTTGCGCGAAACGATGGCGAAGACTTCGTTGGCCTGGCAGGCAAAGGGCAGGCGCACGCGCGGGATTGCGGCGAGCCCTTGCGCCAGGCGCGCGGCTTGCGCGTTGGCGTGGCGCGCCAGCTCCAGCCAATGGCCGCCTGCAAGATAGGCGGTGACCTGCGCGCCGAGAAAGCGGCCCTTGGAGAGCGTGTGGCCGGCGCGCTTGCGGCGATAGGCGAAATCGGCGGCACGCGCCTTGTCGAAGAAAATCACCGCCTCGCAGCACAAGGTGCCGTTTTTGCTGGCGCCGAAAGACAGCACATCGACGCCCGCCTTCCAGGTCATTTCGGCGGGGCTCGCGCCCAGCCAGACCAGCGCGTTGGCAAAACGCGCGCCGTCCATGTGGACGCCGACGCCCGCGGCATGGGCAAGGCCCGCTAATTCCTTGAGTTCATCGAGAGCATAGAGCGTGCCGCTCTCCGTCGCCTGGGTCAGGCTCAAGGCCGCGGGCTGCACCTGTTTGACGAGGCCGCGTGGATAGGCGCGCAGGGCCCGGGCCAGGGTGTCCGGCGCAATCTTGCCGCGTTCGCCCGGCAGGCCGATGAGCTTGGCGCCATCGGTGTAAAACTCCGGCGCGCCGCATTCGTCGTTCACAACATGCGCGTTTTCATGACAGAAGATCGCGCCCCAGGGCGGGGCGAGGCACGCCAGGGCCAGCGCGTTCGCCGCCGTGCCGGTGGGGACCAGAAACACCGCGCAATCGCGCTCGAAGAGGTCGCACAGAGCTTTTTCCGCCGCCGCTGTCCAGGGGTCGACGCCGTAGGGCATGGCGATTCCCGCGTTCGCCGCGGCGATGGCGGCGAGCACTTTGTCCGAGGCGCCCGAGGCGTTGTCGCTGGAAAAGTTCATGTGGATTGATCCGCGTTTTGGCTCAAATCGGGTGCGCTTGTGCGGCTTTCCAGTCCGACTGGCAATTTTATCCGAAAAATTCGCGAGAAATAGTTTTCCCGGGCGGCTTTCCCCGCTTGCCCCCAAAATGTAAAGCACGTATGTTCGCGTTCTAAATAGGACAGCTATACTGACCATTTGGTGCGGAGACTCTCAATCCAGTCTGCGCAGACTTGAATCCGGCGTGAATTATGCTGGACTGTCGGCTCGCCGGCGCAAACGATGAGCAGTGGGCGCGAAGGATTGTCAATTCGGCTAGCGCCGAGGGGAACGGGACATGAGCGAGCGGCGAGCCGCAGCGACAGATGCAACCACGCGCGCGCGCCGAAAACGCGGCGCGCCTGAACGCATCGACGCCGCCGCTTCTCTTCATTCCTCCACGTTCCGAGACAAAAATATGTCCGCTCAATATTTTGATCCTTCGCTTCCTCCGGCCGAGGGCTTGTTCAATCCCCTGCATGGCCGCGATTCCTGCGGCGTTGGCTTCATCGCCGATCTGCACAACCGCAAGGCGCGCTCCATTGTCGAGCAGGGCCTGCAAATTCTCATCAATCTCGATCACCGCGGCGCCGTCGGCGCGGACCCCAAGCTCGGCGACGGCTGCGGCATTCTCGTGCAGATTCCGCACCGCTTTTTTTCCGAGGAATGCGGCAAGCTCGGCATCCAGCTGCCGGAGGCGCGCCAGTATGGCGTTGGGCAATTCTTTCTGCCGCGCGACCGTTCGGCCCGCGCCGATGTGGAAACGGCTGTCGCCAGGGCCATCGAGGAGGAGGGGCTGTCGCTGCTCGGCTGGCGCGACGTGCCCGTCGACAATTCCGATCTCGGAGACGCCGTGAAGGCGGTCGAGCCGGTCATGAAACAGGCGTTGATCGGCCATGGCCCGGGCATCGCCGACGAAGATGATTTCGAGCGCAGGCTGTATCTGACGCGCAAGGTGATTTCAGGCGTCGTCGTCGCCATGAACCGCCGCGAGACCGCCGAATTCTACACGGTCTCCATGTCCTGCCGCACCGTTGTCTACAAGGGCATGGTGCTGGTGTCGCAATTGAAGGGCTTCTACAAGGATCTGCAGGACGAGCGGTTCGAAAGCGCGCTGGCGCTGGTGCATCAGCGCTTCGCCACCAACACGTTTCCGTCCTGGCGCCTGGCGCATCCCTATCGCATGGTCGCGCACAACGGCGAGATCAACACGCTGCGCGGCAACGTCAACTGGATGGCGGCGCGGCAGGCTTCCGTTTCGAGCGAAAAGTTCGGCAACAATATTTCCAAGCTGTGGCCGATTTCCTACGAGGGACAATCGGACACGGCCTGCTTCGACAACGCGCTCGAATTCCTTGTGCAGGGCGGTTATTCGCTGGCGCACGCCATGATGATGCTGATCCCCGAGGCCTGGGCCGGCAATCCGCTGATGGACGAGGAACGCCGCGCCTTCTACGAATATCACGCGGCCCTGATGGAGCCGTGGGACGGCCCGGCCGCCATGGCCTTC
>JANYDZ010000086.1 GCA_025363375.1 Hyphomicrobiales bacterium | reverse complement strand
ATGCGCTGGCCCTTTTTCATCACGCCATCGACGATCCGGACCAGCACCACCACGCCGAGATAGACGTCGTACCAGCTGTCGACCAGCAAGGCCTTGAGCGAAGCGTCGCGATCGCCCTTCGGCGCCGGCAGCCGGTGGACGATGGCTTCCAGCACGTCGTCGATGCCGAGGCCGGTCTTGGCCGAGATCATCACCGCATCCGAGGCATCGATGCCGATCACGTCCTCGATCTGGCGCTTGACCTGATCCGGTTCGGCCGCCGGCAGGTCGATCTTGTTGAGGACGGGGACGATCTCGTGGCCGGCGTCGAGCGCGTGATAGACGTTGGCCAAGGTCTGGGCCTCAACTCCTTGCGAGGCGTCAACGACCAGCAGCGAGCCCTCGCAGGCCGCCAGGGAGCGCGAGACTTCATAGGCGAAATCGACGTGGCCGGGCGTATCCATGAGATTCAGGATATAATCCTTGCCATCCAGCGCCTTGTAATTAAGGCGAACGGTTTGGGCCTTGATTGTGATCCCGCGCTCACGTTCGATATCCATCGAATCGAGCATCTGCTCTTCCATGTCGCGGGCCGCGACGGTGCCCGTTTGTTGAATCAGCCGGTCGGCCAGCGTCGATTTGCCATGGTCGATGTGGGCGACGATGGAGAAGTTCCGAATGTTGGAAATGGGATGGGTGGTCATGGCGCGGGGATAGCATCGTGGACGATGGGCGGAAAGCGCCAATTTCATCCCATCCCATTTCCGCCATCCCATTTCCGCATTGAAACAAGACCAGCGACGGTTTAGGTTGGATGTCGAAATACAATGGCTTGTCCGCCCGGAGCCCAAGTCAGCAAACCAGAGGAAACAAAATGAAACAGCGTTATATGTGGTCCACGCTCGCCGCCGGCGTCGCCGTCAGCGCGCTTATGATCGAAACATCTTCAGCGCAGGGCCTGACCGGCAGCGTGACATCCCCCGCCGAGCCCACCATGGAAGGCGTGCTCGTCACCGCCAAGAAAGAGGGGTCCACCATTGCCGTAACCGTCGTCACCGACGCCCAGGGCAAATATTCGTTCCCCGCCGATCGCCTGAGTCCCGGCAAATACAATATCGCGATACGCGCGGTGGGTTACGTGCTGGATGGCGCGAAGACCGCCGAAATTCCCGACGGCAAGGCGGGCGCATTCGACATCAAGCTCGCCAAGACCAAGAACTTGGCCGCGCAGCTCTCCAACGGCGAATGGCTGCTCTCGATGCCAGGCCCCGACGGCACCAAACAACTGCTCGACGGCTGCGTCGGCTGCCACAACTATCAGCGCATCGTGAACTCGACCTACGAGACCGAGGATTGGTTGGCCATTTTCAAGCGCATGGGCACCTATTCACCAGGTTCGACGCCACAAAAGCCGCAGCCGCTGTTGCCGGGACCGCGCGGCGAGCGCCCCGCCATCAGCCCCAACAACGCCCAGAAGGTGGCGGAACTTCTGGTCAATGCCAATCTCAGCCAGAACCCGGCGCATTCCTACGAATACAAAACGTTCCCGCGTCCGAAAGGCCGCGCCACCAAGGTGATCATCACCGAGTACGACATCACGCCGCGCAAGGAATGGCAGCCCCATGACGTGATCGTCGATCGCGACGGCATGGTCTGGTTCTCCGATTTCGGCGATCAGTTCATGGGCCGCATGGACCCGAAAACCGGCAAGGTCGAGGCCTTCCCCTTGCCGATGATGAAGACCGATGGTTCGCCCAAGGGAGGCCTTGAAATCGGCGAACAGGCCAACGGCGACATCTGGGTTTCCGGCATGTATCAAGGCGGCGTCTATCGCTGGGATCGCGCCACCAGCAAAGTTACGGCCTTCAAGATTCCCGACAAATGGCAGACGCCAAGCACGCAGGAATCCATGGTCTCGCCACAGAACGCGCATGTCGATGGCTACGTCTGGACCAACGACCAGCAGGATCATTCCTTGCTACGTCTCGACCCTAAAACCGGCGCCTATGAACAAATGGGCGAAACGAAGGATGCAAGCGGCAAGCCGATCCCCGGCTACGGCATGCCAACCGACCTGAAAAACCGCCCGATGCTGCACGAGTTCTCGGGCACGCGCATCGGCTGGTACGATCCGGACAAGAAGGTCGCGGAAGTATTTACGACGCCGTTCCTGGGCTCGGCCCCGCGCCGCGGCCGCGTTGACGCCAAGGGGCGGCTGTTCTTCGCCGAATATCGCGGCAATGGCGTTGGCATGTTCGATCCCGAAACGAAGTCGATCAAGGAATGGAAGCTGACGTTGCCCTGGAGCGCGCCTTACGACGCCGTCGCCACCACGAAGGGCGAAGTCTGGACGGGCTCCATGCTCAACGATCACGTCAACAGGGTCGATATAAACACCGGCGACCAGGTGCATTACCTGCTGCCGCGCCCCACCAACATCCGCCGCGTTTTTGTGGACGAAAAGGGCGGCAAACCGGCCCTGTGGATCGGCTCGAACCACGGCGGTTCCGTCGTGAAGGTTGAACCACAGGATTAACCGGAACAGCAATCGCCTGATTTCGAAAGCGCGATGGCTTCAAGCTAAGCCATCGCGCTTTTCCATTGGGCCGCTTGTTTCCAGCCCAAAATATTGAAACGCAACCCTGCCCGCATTCGTCTGCTTCATCGTTCCAACCAGTGGGAACAGCCATGACACAACGACAGGTTTTGTCCGCTCTCGTCGCCGGCGCGCTCATGCTCGGCTGCGCACATGCCGAAGGGCTTTCCGGGAAAGTCGCCTCCGACGCCGAGTCAAATATGGAAGGCGTGCTTGTAACCGCGAAAAAAGAAGGCTCGACCATCGCCGTGACGGTCGTCGCCGACGCGCAAGGCAATTTCGCGTTTCCGACGGATCGCCTCACGTCTGGAAAGTACAATCTCAGCATCCGCGCGGTCGGCTTTAGTCTCGATGGTCCCAAAACAACCGAGATAGCAAAAGACGCCGACGGCAAGGCCGATCTGAAACTTTCAAAGACGAAGAACCTCGCCGCGCAACTTTCCAACGGCGAGTGGATCATATCGATTCCGGGCGCCGATCGCGACAAGCGCTTCCTTGATGGATGCACCAGCTGCCACGCGATCTCGAAGATCATGAACACCAGCTACGAAGCTGGCGATTTTCACGAAATTTTCCGCCGCATGGGCCTTTATTCGCCGGGCTCAATACCGACGAAGCCACAGCTCTTGCTGCCGGGCCCGCGTGGCGAACGTCCGCGCATAAATTCTGCGGCGGCGAACAAATCGGCTGAGATTCTGGCGAACGCAAACCTCAGCCAGTCGCCGACGCGCAATTACGAACTCAAAACCCTGCCGCGACCAAAAGGCCGCGCCACCAAAGTCGTCATCACCGAATACGATTTGCCGCGGAAGGACTGGCAGCCGCATGACGTGATTGTCGACCGCGAGGGCAAGGTCTGGTTCTCCGATTTCGGCGATCAGGTTATGGGCCGCATGGATCCGGCGACCGGCAAGGTCGAATCTTTCCCGCTGCCGATCATGAAGGCCGACGGCTCGCCGAAAGGCGGGCTCGAAATCGGCGAGTCGCCGAACGGCGATATCTGGCAGTCCGGCATGTATCAGGGCGGCATTTACCGCTGGGAGCGCGCGACCGGGAAAATCCACGCCTACAGGATTCCCGAGAAGTGGCAGACTTCAAGCACGCAGGAATCCATGGTCTCGCCGCAGTACTCGGATGTGGACGGCTACGTCTGGACCAACGATCAGCAGAACCACTCGTTGTTGCGCCTCAACGTGACAACCGGCGAATTTGAGCAAATGGGCGAGACCAAAGGGCCGGACGGCAAGCCAATTCCCGGTTACGGCATGCCAACCAATCCGCAAAACCGCCCGTTCCTGCTGGAATTCTCGGGCACGCGTATTGGCCTGTTCGATCCGGAGAAGAAGGTCGCGGAAGTCTTTACGACGCCGCTCAACGGCTCGCGCCCGCGTCGTGGCCGTGTTGATAAGGAAGGGCGTCTGTGGTTCGCCGAATACGCCGGCAACGGCATTGGCATGTTCGATCCCAAAACAAAATCGATCAAGGAATGGAAGCTGCCGCTCCCCTGGAGTTCGCCTTACGACGTGGTCTCCAGCAAGGGCGGCGCCGAAGCCTGGACCGGCTCGATGAACCACGATTTCGTCAGCCGCCTCAACACGTCGAACGGCGAGGTCGTCGATTACCTGCTGCCGCGCGCCACCAACATCCGCCGCGTGTTCGTCGAGGAGAGGGGCGACAAACAAGCCTTGTGGGTCGGCTCGAACCATGGCGCTTCCGTTGTGAAAATTGAACCGTTGGATTGAAGCGTTCGTCGCAGGATCGAACGCGTTGACGCCCGGCCCTGCGCCCGACGTTTCCGTGGCGCGGACAAGGGCTGGCGTAGACGCCTTTTATCGGCCTAAGATGCTGTCGAGACCGGCGCGTTGATCGCGACAGGGTCGAAAAGGCGCGCCTCGCAGGACGACGCCAAAAAGCGGGGAAGAAGCGATGAAGAAGCACCAACTTCCATTGGCTGCGGTTCTGCTTTTGAGCTTTGGCGCGCAAGCCGCGGAAGTCACGCCGGACCGTCTGGTTAACGCGGCAAAGGAGCCGCGGAATTGGCTGATGAATCACGGGACCTATGATTCCCAGCGTTTTTCGAACCTGGAAAAAATCAACAAATCCAATGTCAAAAATCTGAAAATCGTTTACGCTACCGGGCTGGGCGTCGGCGCGCCCGGCGAGCACAGCGAGGCGACGCCGCTGGTTGAGGACGGTTTTCTATACCTCACCGATTCCTGGGGCGTGCTCTACAAGATCGACGGGCGATCGGGCGATCGCGGTCGCATCGTCTGGCGGATGGACCCCAAGCAGCAGAAGCAACGCTCGGCGCGGGGCGCGACGTTCTGGGGCAATCTTATCATCACGCCCGCGAACTGTCCGGCGCGGCTGATCGCCGTCAACAAGGACTCGGGGCAAGTCGTCTGGGAGACTAATCTCGTCAACGGTCAGGACGCGACGACAATAACCGGCGCGCCGCTCGCAATTCAACCGACCCGGACGCCGAGGTTTACGAATAGCCGCTCGTTCGGGCGCTGGCAAGGCACATCGGGCTTCGGTTGCTGCGTTGCTACATCGTTGATCGGCCAACCCCCTCGGGGGCTGGCCGCGGCGCAGAATCGGGCACTCCCGGTCCGATGCCCCGCGATCTCCCGCAGGGTTATTTTTTGTGAGCAGCAAAAACGACTCCTCCCGCCTTGGCGCTTTGACCCTGGGCGCATTGGGGGTCGTCTATGGCGACATCGGCACCAGCCCCTTGTACGCGCTGCGCGAAGTCTTCGCCACCAAGCACGCGAGCTTGTCGCAAGCCGACATCCTCGGTGTGCTTTCGCTGGTGGTGTGGACGCTCACGGTGATCGTTTCGCTCAAGTACGTGGCGCTGATCCTGCGCGCCAACAACAACGGCGAAGGCGGCACCATGGCGCTGATGGCCTTGTCGTCGCACGCCACGCGCGAACGACCCCGGCTGCGCTTCGCGCTGATCGTGATGGGCATCATGGGTGCCGCGCTGTTTTATGGCGACGGCGTGATCACACCGGCGATCTCGGTGTTGTCGGCGGTCGAAGGGCTCGAACTCGTGACCCCGGCGTTCAAGCCTTACGTCATCCCGATCACGCTGACCGTGCTGAGTGTCCTGTACGCCGTGCAGAAGCACGGCACCGGTGTGATGGGCCGCTGGTTCGGGCCGATCACGCTGGTCTGGTTCCTCGTCATTGCCTTCTGGGGCGTGGTCTGGATCGTGCGCGCGCCGGTGGTGCTGCAGGCGCTGAACCCTTGGCATGCGCTGCACTTCGGCATCGAACACGGGCGTGCCACCTTGCTGGTGCTGGGCGCTGTCTTTCTGGCCGTCACCGGTGCCGAGGCACTCTATGCCGACATGGGCCACTTCGGCTCCAGGCCGATCCGCCTTGCCTGGTTCGTGCTCGTGTTTCCGTCGCTGCTGCTCAACTACTTCGGCCAGGGCGCGCTGATGCTGCTCGAGCCGGCCAAGGCCGACAATCCGTTTTTCAACATGGTGCCCGGCTGGTTTCTGTTGCCGATGGTGGTGCTCGCGACCGTGGCCACGGTGATCGCCTCGCAGGCCACGATCTCGGGCACGTTTTCAGTGACCAAGCAGGCTATCCAGCTCGGCTACCTGCCGCGGCTGCGCATGTTGCACACCTCGGTGCGTGAAACCGGGCAGATCTACA
>JANYDZ010000006.1 GCA_025363375.1 Hyphomicrobiales bacterium | reverse complement strand
GCGCGGTGTCGAACGCCGTCTGGTTTCCCACGGTGACCACCTCGTCAATCACCGAACGGTCGAGAATGCCGGGCACAAAGCCCGCGCCAATGCCTTGAATCTTGTGCGGGCCAGGCTGTCCGCCGGACAGCACCGGCGAATCCTCGGGCTCAATGGCGATCATCTTCAAGCCCGGTTTGCGCGCTTTCAGCACCTGGCCGACGCCGGTGATCGTGCCGCCCGTGCCGATGCCGGAGACGACGTAATCAACTGTTCCATGGGTGTCGTTCCAGATTTCCTCCGCCGTCGTCTGGCGATGAATTTCGGGATTGGCCGGATTCTCGAATTGCTGCGGGATGATCGCGCCAGGCGTCGTGGCGACGATTTCGTTGGCTTTCGCGATCGCGCCCTTCATGCCCATCGGGCCGGGCGTCAGCACAAGTTCGGCGCCCAGCAGCGCCAGCATTTTGCGGCGCTCGATCGACATCGTCTCCGGCATGACCAGAATCAGCTTGTAGCCGCGCGCGGCGGCGACGAAGGCAAGCGCGATGCCGGTGTTGCCGGAAGTGGGTTCAACCAGCACGGTGGCGCCGGGCACGATTTTGCCCGCCTTTTCCAGCGCGTCGATCATGGACACGCCGATGCGGTCCTTGACGCTCGCGATGGGATTGAAAAATTCGAGCTTGGCGAGCAGGTTCGCCTTGACGCCCTTGTCTTTGCCGATGCGCTGCAACCGCACGATCGGCGTGTCGCCGATCGTATCGGTGATGGACTCGTAGATGCGTCCGCGGCCGCGGGTCGAGGCGGATTTTTCAATCGTCATGGCATGCTCCCTGAAGCGCCCGCGGCCGCGTTTCCCGGCTCCGCTGGCAACCGCCCGAAGGCTAACACTCCGGCGCTAGATCGTAAAATCGGATTTTACGTCCATCACGCCGAAAACGGCCTGCTCCTCCGCGCGCTTGCACAGGTCGTCGACGCTGATGCCGTCGAGCGCCGTGAGAAAGACGCCGCTGGCTTCGGCGACAAGCGGCTCTATGACGAGATCGACAAGACGGGAGCGGGGCTTCGAATTGCCGTTCTCGCTGAGCGCGGCGCGCACGATCTCGCCCATGCTGATGCGGCGCCGCTCGCGGGCGAGTTCGTAGCCGCCGCGCGGCCCGCGCACGCCTTTCAGAATATTCGCGCGCACCAGTGTTTGCAGCAGCGTTTCCAGATGCCGTGGCGGCAGATCGTGCCGCGCCGCGAGCGCTTTTGCCGCGACGGGCGTCGGCCGGGCGTGCAGCGCCACATCGACGACGGCGGCGATCGCCAACTGGCCTCGTTGCGACAGCAGGTTCATTTACGCGGCTCCCCAGCCATTCCAGTCGATCCGAATCCGCCCGCCCCGCGCGCGGTTTCCGCGATGGCGCCGACCGCGACGAACGTTGCGCGCTCGACCTGAGCGACCACAAGCTGGGCAATTCGCGCGCCGCGCGTCACTTCAAATGGCTCCTGCCCGTGGTTGATCAGAATAACGCCGATCTCGCCGCGATAATCAGCGTCGATGGTTCCCGGCGCATTGAGCACGGTCAAGCCGTTCTTCAACGCCAGACCCGAGCGGGGCCGCACCTGCGCTTCATAGCCTTGCGGCAGTTCGAGCGACAGGCCGGTTGGAATCAGCGCGCGCCCGCCCGGCGCGAGCAGCACCGCCGCATGCGCGGGAATCGCAGCCTGCAGATCGAGTCCCGCCGCGCCCGCGCTTTGATAGGCGGGCAGCGGCAGGCCTTCGCCATGCGGCAATTGTCTGACGGGAACGCGTATGGTCATTGCGCCGCATCCTCCAGACGCAAGGCGATCGCTTCGACGAGACGCCGCGCGACCTCGTCCTTCGCGAGCTTTGGCCAGTGTTCGACGCCCGCGGCGCCGACGAGATGCACCTCGTTGTTGTCGCCGCCCATGATTCCCGTCTCCGGACTGACGTCGTTGGCGACGATGAGGTCGCATTTCTTCCGCGCCAGTTTCTTGCGCGCGTGCGCAACGACATTTTCAGTCTCGGCGGCAAAGCCGACGACGAGCGCGGGCCGCGTCTTTTTGAGCGCGGCGATGGTAGCGAGAATGTCGGGATTTTCCACAAGGGCAAGCCTGGGCGGGCCGGCGGCGCTCTTCTTCAATTTTTCCCGCATGGCCTCGACGCGCCAGTCGGCGACGGCGGCGGCGGCGATGAAAATATCGCAAGGCAGCGCCTTCTCGACGGCCGCCAGCATTTCGCGCGCGGTCTCGACATGGACGACATGGACGCCCGCGGGATCGGCGACATTCACGGGACCGCTGACCAGTGTCACCAACGCGCCGGCATCCGCCGCGGCGCGCGCGATGGCGTGGCCCTGTTTGCCCGAGGAGCGGTTGGCGATGTAGCGCACGGGATCAATCGGCTCATGCGTGGGCCCGGACGTGACGACCACGCGCTTGCCCGCGAGCGCGCCCGCTTTCGCCGCGCTCGCCGGCGGCGCGATGGCCGCGGGCGAGGCCAACGCCGCCTCGACAGCGGCGACAATCTCCAGCGGTTCGGCCATGCGTCCCGGCCCGAATTCGCCGCAGGCCATCGCGCCGTCGTTGGGGCCGACGAACAGCATGCCGTCGCCGCGCAGCGTCGCGACATTGCGCCGCGTCGCCGGAGCGAGCCACATGCGCAGGTTCATCGCGGGCGCGGCGAGAATCCTTTTGTCGGTGGCGAGCAGCAATGTTGAAGCGAGATCGCCGGCAAGGCCATGCGAAGCTTTCGCCAGGAGATCGGCCGTCGCCGGCGCGATCACAATGAGGTCGGCGTCGCGCGACAGTTCGATGTGCCCCATTTCAGCTTCGTCGGTGAGCGAGAACAGGTCTTCGAAAACTTTTTCGCCGGTGAGCGCGGCGAGCGACAACGGCGTGATGAAATGTTTGCCGGCGTCGGTGAGGACGGCGCGCACCCGCGCCCCGCGCTCGCGCAGGCGCCGCGCAAGGTCGAGCGATTTATAGGCGGCGACGCCGCCGCCGACGACGAGTAGAATGCGCGCGGATGAAAGCTGCATCACACGCGCTCCGGCATATCGATATGGTCTGGCGGAGACTTCACGGTAATCTTCTTGTTGCGCGTTGCGACGTGGCTGCGGCCAATTGCGCGGCTGGCCTCGTTCCGGGCCGCACCATAGGAAATGCCGGGCCTGATCGCAATGCAACAATGCGCGGGCGTTGGCGCGGATCAACCCGCGAAAATTAACCAAACCAGCGCGGCGGCGATCACCCACAGCGCCAGATTGCCCCAGCGCGCGCGGCGCGCCTCCGCCTTGCCGATGGCCTCGATGGAAGCCGCCGAGAGTTCGAATCCGCTTTGGCTTGCGGTCTCGAGCCGACGCGAGATGCGTTCGCCGCGCTCCAGCATCTCCGGCAAGTTGAACGCGGCCCTTCCCACAAGCCCGAGATTTCGCGCCGTATCCTGCAATTTCCCGAGCGGCCCGAGGTTCTGCTCGATCCAGCCGCGCACAACGGCGTCGGCGGTCGACCAGATGTCGATTTTTGGATCGAGGGAACGCGCGACGCCTTCCACCACCACCATTGTTTTTTGCAGCAACACGAGTTCCGTGCGCGTCCGCATGTCGAAGAGGGCGGTGATTTCGAACAGCAGCGTCAACAATTTCGCCATGGAAATCTGGTCGGCGGTGCGCGAATGAATGGGCTCGCCGACGGCGCGGATGGCCTGGGCGAAATCCTCCACGCGGTGCGTGTCCGGCACATAACCCGCTTCGAAATGCACCTCGGCGACACGCCGATAGTCGCGCGTGATGAAGCCGTAGAGAATTTCGGCGAGAAAACGCCGCTCTTTCACGCCAAGCCGGCCCATGATGCCGAAATCGACGGCGGCGATGCGTCCCTCGCGGTCGAGGAAGAGATTGCCCTGATGCATGTCCGCGTGAAAGAAGCCGTCGCGCACGGCGTGGCGCAGGAATGACTGAATGACGCCGCGCCCGAGCAGCGTCGGATCCACGCCCGATTTTGCGATCGCGGCAAGATCCGAAAGCGGCGTCCCATCGATCCATTCGAGCGTCAGCACGTCTTTCGACGTGCGGTCCCAGTCAATCGCCGGCACGCGGAAATCCGCGTCTTTCGCGGTGTTCTCGGCGAACTCGGAGGCGGCGGCGGCCTCAAGCCGGAAGTCCATTTCCATCCGCACGCTGCGCGCCAGCGTTTCGACGACCTCCACCATGCGCAAACGCCGCGCTTCGGCGAAATGCTTTTCGGCGAAACGCGCGGCGAAAAACATGTCGTTGAGATCGCGCGCGAAACGGCGCTCGACGCCGGGACGCAAAATCTTCACCGCGACATCGCGTTCCCCGTGCCCGTCGCGCACCCGCGCCTTGTGGACCTGTGCGATGGAGGCGGCGGCGACGGGCTCGCCGAAACCAACAAAGATTTCATCGACCTTGCGGCCAAACGCGGCCTCCACGATTCTGACGGCGGTGTCGCGTGGAAACGCCGCCATGCGGTCCTGCAACGTCTCGAGTTCGCGCACGACCCGCGGGCCCACGACGTCGGGACGCGTCGACAGAAACTGGCCGAGCTTCACGTATGACGGTCCAAGCCGCGCAATCGCGATGGCGACGCGGCTGGCGTTGGGGTTGATGCCGCGCCGCGCGATCAGTTTGGCCACAGCCAGCGGCGCGCGCGCGGAGGGCGGCACGAGTTGCGGATCGACATGCGCGAAGACGCCTTCGCGGGCCAGCACGAAGCCGGCTTTCGCCAATCGAAGCACATGGAAGACGGATGCGATCACGCTATAGCTTCCAGCCGGAATGGATCGCGACAATGCCGCCGGTCAACCGCGTATAGGAGGCGCGCCGCAGCCCGGCATCTTCGATCATGCCGCGAAACTCGTCCGGATGGGGAAACTTGCGGATGGATTCGACGAGGTAGCGATAGGGTCCGCCGTCGCCTGTGACGATCTTGCCGATGGCGGGAATCGCGGCGAAGGACCAGGCGTCGTAAAGGCGGTCCAGCAGCGGCACGTCGGCGCCGGAAAACTCCAGGCACAAAAATCGTCCGCCGTGCTTCAGCACGCGGCGCGCTTCGGCCAGCGCTTTTTCAATGCGCGGCACGTTGCGAATGCCAAAAGCGATTGTATAGGCGTCGAAAGTCGCGTCCGCGAACGGCAAATCTTCCGCGTTCGCCTCGACGAATTCAAGATGCCCCAGACCGCGTTTGGCCGCGCGTTCGCGTCCGACGCCAAGCATATCGGCGTTGACGTCGAGCACCGTGACCCTGGTGAGCGGTCCGCCGGCTTCGGCGACGCGAAACGCCACGTCTCCCGTGCCGCCGGCGACGTCGAGATGGCGGAAAGACCGCGACTTCGACGGTTTCAGCATGCCCACAAGCAAGTCTTTCCAGACGCGGTGCAGCCCACCCGACATGAGGTCGTTCATCACGTCGTAGCGCGAAGCGACCTTGTGGAAGACATCGTCCACACGCGACTGTTTTTCCGCCAGCGGCACGCTGCGGAAGCCAAAATGCGTCTGGTCTGAATCCCGATCCTGCTGCGATGGCATGGCGCGCTCCAATACGCGCGACCATATCCCGCTCCGCGGCGCATGGCTATGCGGCGTGACGACGCCGGGCGGACGCGGCGCCTAACCCTTGAACTGAGGGGAATTGTCGACCTGCGTGAATTCGGAGGCGTTGTAATCGAAGAACGGCATGTAGGAGAAGGCGATCCAATGGCATTCCGTGCCGGGATTGGCGTTGAAATGCTGATGCGTGACGCCGCCTTTTTTGATCGGCAGCAACAGCAGGTCGCCCGCCTCCCAATCGACGCGCTCGTCGTCCACGATGGACCAGCCCGTTCCCTCGATAACGTAGATCACCAGGCCGCCCTGGTGGCGGTGTTTGCCGGACTGCTTGATCAGCGAATGGGTGAACACGCGCCAGTCCTGCAGCGGCGTGTTCTGGTACATGTCGGAGTTGAGATAATACAGCAGCTGCCCCTGCCGCGTCGTATAATATTCGCGGTCCTCGAGGCCGACGACGATCTGTCCCGTCGATTGGCGGTCGTGAAACTCCTGCCGCAACCGCATGAACATGTCGTAGGGCGTCTTGTCGGCGGGCTCGCGTTCGCGGGTGCGTGTTCTCTCGATATCGGCCATTGTCGCGGTTCCAGATGTCAGGGGCTGTAATCAGGGGCGTTTTCCAGCATCTCGAAGCCGCAACCGCGATCGACGCCGGTGGCGGCGAAGAGGTTGGGTTCGACGATCAGATAGCGCGCCGGCTTGTCGTCGTCGGCATTGAAATGCTGCACGACGATGCCGTCTTTCTTCGTCGGAAGGTTCAGCACGTCGCGCCGCTTCCACGGATACTTTACGCCGTCGATGAGCGTGTAGCCGTTGCCCTCGATGACGAACATGACCTGCCCGCCCTGAAACTGCAGACGGCCGGAGCGCCCGCGCGGCGGCAGTTCCTGTTCGTAGATCGACAAAGTCTTGAGCACGATGTCGCGCAAGGCGGGGTGCATGTACCAGCGCAGCAGGCCTTGTTGGGAATTCTCCTGCGGCAAATCCTTCCGGCGCACCACCTGCACCGCGTTGGCGCGGTCGGCGCGCTGCTCGTCGCGCAGGGCGACAAGCTCGTTCCACAGATTGCGCGCCTGCAGTTTTTGCGTCCGTTCGCTCGTCACGCGCGTCTCCTGAATCGCGGCCCCGGCGATAGCTATCACCGCGTTCTTCGCCCGGTCAATTGATTTGGCGGCGACAGGCCTTGTTGCGCGCGCGCGCGCGCGCGCCTAGTTTGCCAGTTGAATGGCGGGGATGGACTTAAGACATGAATGGCTGGTTGTTGGCGGCGGCCGCGGTTGCCGCGATGCTGGGTGGCAAGGCTCCGGCTCAGACGGTGGACCAATTCTATCGCGGTCGCACACTCAATCTTATCATCCCCAACGCGCCCGGCGGTTCGTTCGATCTTTACGGCCGGCTTGTGGCGAAACATATCGGACGCTTCCTGCCCGGCCAGCCTTCCGTCGTCGCCCAGAACATGCCGGGCGCCGGCGGCATGATTGCGTCGAACTGGCTCTACGGCGTCGCGCCGAAGGATGGAACCGCCATGGGCGTGCTGGTGCCGAATGTGGCGCTGGCGCAGGTGATCGGCGTTTCGGCCATCGCCTACGACGTGCGCAAATACAGTTGGATTGGCCGTATCGTGTCGCCGACGGCGACGCTCTTCACCTGGCGCACGTCGGGCACGAAGCGGATCGCGGATCTTGGAACGCGCGAAACGATCGTCGCGAGCACCGGCCCGCTGAGTCAGGTTGAAATCACCTCGCGCATGATGAACGGCGTCGCCGGCGCGAAATTCAGGATTATCGAAGGCTACAAGGGCACGACCGACGCGACGCTCGCCATGGAGCAGGGCGAGGTTGAAGCCGTTGTCATGCCATGGACCTTGATGAAGCTTGCTCATCCCGACTGGATCCGGGACAAAAAGATCAACATCGTCGCGCAATACACGCGCAAGCCCGTGGGCGATCTCGCCGACGTGCCTTCGATTTTCGCGCTGGCGCGGACTGAAGATCAGAAAGCCGTCTTTTCATTGTTTTTCGGCCCCGACGAAATCGGACAACCGCTTGTCGCGCCGCCGGGTGTTTCAACAGAGCGCGTTGAAGCGCTGCGCGCCGCGTTCGGGGCGATGAACGGGGATTCCGAATATCTCGCCGACGCGGCGCGGCAAAAACTCGACCTCACGCCCGCGTCCCATGCCGATCTCGAAAAGACCATTGCCGAAGCCTTTGAAGCGACGCCGCGGCAGCTTGAGATCGCGCGCAAATATTATCAGTGAGCCGCGGCGAACAAGCGCCAAAGCAAACGAAAGCCCCCATGCCCGAACTCCCCGAAGTCGAAACCGTCCGCCGTGGTCTTGAACCGACGATGGTCGGCGCGCGCATCGCGAAAGTCGAGCAGCGCCGCGCCGATCTGCGTTTTCCCTTTCCGCCGGATTTTGCGCGGCGCCTGACCGGGCGCCGCGTCGAGGCCATGGGGCGGCGCGCCAAATATCTCCTGGCCGATCTCGACGGCGGCGATGTCCTCGTGATGCACCTGGGCATGAGCGGTTCGTTTCGCATCGACGCCGACGCTCCCGGCGTGTTTCACCATGACCGCTCGAAGGACGCGGCGCACGATCATGTCGTGTTTCATCTCTCCAACGGCGCGGCGGTTACCTACAACGACCCGCGCCGCTTCGGCTTCATGCTGCTGGAGGAACGCGCAAGCCTCGCGGAGCACAAATTCTTCCGCGACATTGGCGTCGAACCGCTGGGCAACGAACTCGACGGCGCGCTGTTGGCGAGGCTTTTCGACGGCAAGGCGGCGCCTTTGAAAGCCGCCCTGCTCGATCAGACGCTGATCGCCGGCCTCGGCAACATCTATGTATGCGAATCATTGCATCGCGCCGGCCTCTCGCCGCGCCGCGCCGCCGGAACCATCGCGCGCAAAGGCGGCGTTGCGACGGCGCGCGCCGTTTTGCTGGCGCGCTGTATCCGCGAAGTGCTTGAGGAAGCCGTCGCCGCCGGCGGTTCAAGCCTGAGGGATCACCGTCGGGCCGATGGCTCGCTGGGTTATTTCCAGCACAATTTCCGTGTTTACGACCGCGAGGGCGCGGCCTGCTCAACCCCGTCCTGCGGGGGAATCGTCAAGCGCGTCGCGCAATCGGGGCGGTCGACGTTCTTTTGCGGAGTTTGCCAGCGCTGAACAATCAGCCGCCGAGCCCGGCCACATTCACGCCCGCCGCCAGCAACAGCAGCATCGCGTTGAGCGCGATCACGACGGCGGAAGCCAGGCTCGCCAGCGCCGTCACGCCGGGCGAATTGACGAAGACGCCCATCACCTCGCGCCGCGCGGTCATGTACACCAGCGCGATCATAGGCACGGGCAGCACGAGGCTCAGGACCACCTGGCTCATGACCAGCGCTTCGGTGGCGCTCACGCCCATCGCGACGACGATGAAGGCCGGGATCATGGTGATCAGCCGCCGCACCCAGAGCGGAATTCGGAACGGCACGAAATCCTGCATGATGCCTTGCCCCGCCATCGTGCCGACAACCGAACTGGAAAAGCCCGACGCCAGCAGCGACAGCAGAAACACAAACGCCGCGGCGCCGCCCAGCAGCGGAATCAGCGTGCGATAGGCGGTCTCGATTTCCGCCACGTCGGAATGGCCGGCGTTGAACACGGTCGCGGCCATCGACACCATCGCCATGTTGACGAGGCCGGCGAAGGCGAGCGCCATCAGCACCTCGCGATTGGAAAAAGCCAGAATGCGGCGGGTTTCTTCATCGCTTTCCGAAGGCATGCGGCCTTTCGTGAGGCTGGAATGAAGATAGATCGCGTGCGGCATGACGGTCGCCCCGATGATGCCGACGGCGAGCGTCACCGCGCGCGCATCGGGCAGTCTGGGCGTGAACG
>JANYDZ010000744.1 GCA_025363375.1 Hyphomicrobiales bacterium | reverse complement strand
GGTAGCACGACGCGCGCGGCCCGTGCTTTCAATGTTTTTCCAACCGTTACCCCGCCTTACCCTAGCGATTGGCTGGAGCAAATGAGCGGGGACATCAAACCCGCCAGTCATCTTTCCGTGGACGCGACGTATCGTCCCGGGAGGGACGCGGATTGGCGGGCGCGGCAACAGCTGTCCGGGATGATTGACCGCGCGCCCGATCTCGCGCATCCGCGCGCCGTTCACGCGATGCATATCGCGGGTACTTTCCGTGCGGTGCGCGGGTAGGCGCGCGCAAAAAGCGATGCGGCGCGCGGCGAGGCGCGCGCGAAAAATCGCGCGGACATTTGCGCGCCCCCGCGTCGTGCGGCGCGGGGGGGAGAGCGCCGGCGCCACAACGGGCGGTCGCTGTGCCGGCACCCGCGCGGCGACAAAGACGGATAGGCTTTAAATGCTCAGAGCGCCCCGTAGGCAGATATAGTTCCTATCAGCTAGGGGAGTAGGGCAAAAAGTCTTAACCCGTCTCCATGGGCTTTCCAGGCCCGGCAAATGCCATCGCAGCCTGGGCCTCTCTCACCGCGGCGTGTCGGTTCACCGGAAACGGCAATCCCAGATTTTCGCGCAGGGTTTTCCCCTCGTAGGCGCGGCGGAACAGCCCGCGCCGCTGCAACTCGGGGATAACCAGGTCGTTGAAATCCTTCAAACCTTGCGGAAACATCGGCGGCATGATGTTGAACCCGTCGGCGGCGCCGGTGGAAAACCATTCTTCGAGATCGTCGGCGATCATTGCCGCGGTGCCGTGAATGATGCGATGCGCCCGCGCCCCCGTAACCCGCTGATAGACTTGCCGAATGCTGAGATTGTCGCGCCGCGCCATGTCGAGCACCACGCGCTGGCGCCCCTGCTGCGCGGCGGCGGCGACATTGTCCGGCAGGGGACCGTCGAGATCATATCCCCGGAGATCGGCCCCGATCATCTCGCCCAGCGTGCGAATCCCGAGTTCGGGATGAATCAACGCCTGCATTTCCTCGAATTTCGCTGCCGCTTCCCCCGCGCTGGCGCCCACAAAGGGCATCACGCCCGGCATGATCCGGATCGATCCGGGTTCGCGTCCGTATTTGGCGGCGCGCGCGAAAACATCGGCGCGAAACGCCCGCGCCGGCTCGATTTCTTGCTGAACGCCGAAAATCACCTCCGCCGTGCGCGCCGCCAGCTCGCGTCCCATGTCCGATTGTCCCGCCTGCACGACGACGGGGCGGCCCTGCGGGGAACGGCGGATATTCAGCGGGCCGCGCACGGAAAAATGCGGCCCTTTGTGCCGCAAAAAGTGCATTCGGGCTGCGTCGAAATACAGCCCGCTGCCGCGATCCTCGATAAAAGCATCGTCTTCCCAGGTGTCCCAGAGCCCGAGCACAACGTCGGCGAATTCGCCGGCGCGCGCGTAGCGTTCGGCGGCGGGCGCATGGGCGGTGCGGCTGAAACTATGGGGTTCCGAGGGCGCCGCCGAGGTCACGAGATTCCAGCCCGCGCGCCCGCCGCTGATCTTGTCGAGCGAGGCGAACAGGCGCGCGACATAATAGGGCTCGATGAAACTCGTGGAAAAAGTCGCGACAAGGCCGATATGTTGGGTCAGAACCGACAGCGCCGACAGCATTGTGACGGGTTCTATGCGGGAAATCGCGCAGCCGCGCTTCCACACCTCGATGTCGTCGGGCCCGAAGGAAACCAGAGAATCGGCGAAAAAGATCATGTCGAACAGGCCGGCCTCGCCCAGGCGCGCTATTTCCGCGTGATGCGCGAAGGATTGGCTGGCGTCATAGGGCACCGATGGATGCCGCCACGCCGCCACATGATGGCCGCCGCCCTGCACGAAAAGTCCGAGTTTCATCATCCGCCGCGCCTCCCGAATGGCGCGATGTTAGAGCTTTTTCGCGCGCGGCGGAAACGCCTGTCCGCTCGCCACGGGCATGCCGCTGGACGCCCATTCGGTCCAGGAACCGTCGTAAAGACGCGGCGCGGGATGGTTCGTGGCTTCCAGCGCCAGGTTGACAATGGCGGCGGAGACGCCCGATCCACAGGAGGTGATGGCGGGCTGAGCGGGGTCGAAGCCCGCCCTGGCGAAAGCGGCGCGCAGGCCGGCGGGCTCGAGCAGCCGCCCGTCCGCCATCAGTTCGCTCGCCGGCAGATTGAGCGCGCCCGCCATATGTCCCGACGGCAGGCCGGGACGCGGCTCCGGCGCTTCGCCCCGGAACCGCCCGGCGGGGCGCGCATCCACGACCTGGGCGGTCTTGCCGGCGAGCGCCAGCCGCACATCCTCAAGCCCGGCAGCGGCGCGTTCGTTGTACTGGACCGTGAACAGCGCCGGCGGACGCCTCGTCAGCCCGGATTGCAGCCCGCCGCCCTGCCGCTTCCACGCGGGCAGGCCGCCATCGAGCACATAGACATCGCGCGCGCCGAAAGTCCGCAGCATCCACCAGACCCGCGGCGCGGAAAACAGGCCCGCGCCGTCGTAGACGACAATTGTCATGGCGTTGCCCACGCCCAGCGCGCCCATGGCGTCGCCGAAGGCCTGCGGCGTTGGCAGCATGTGCGGCAAGGCGGTCGAATGGTCGCTGATTTCGTCGATGTCGAAGAAAACCGCGCCGGAAACATGCTCGTTCAGATATTCGGCCCGACCGTCGCGCCGCATGGCCGGCAAATACCAGGAAGCGTCGATGACAACGAGATCGGCGGCGCCCAGCCGGCTCGCGAGCCAGTCCGCGGAAACGAGCGGCGAGGCGGAAAAGGGGTCCATTGGCGGCCTCATTTATGATGAACGAAAATGTGATGCGCCGGCATCTGGTGAATTTCCGGCGAATGTTTAAGTGTATTGGGCAGCGCCTGAACTTGCAATAAATGGACAGCGCGCCGGGAGTCGAGTGTCATGGACAATACGGGACGTCAAAGTCTCCTTACGCCCATCGCCGGATTTGCGATCCTGATCGCGGCAATATTCTGGATGCTGGCGCGTTGAGGCGCCGGTTCCCCTGGTCCTGCGCCGTCAAGCGGCGGGATCAAGCTTTCCCTGTCGCCTTCGCTCGAAGGCGAGGGGTTTTCCTGCACCGGGCGGCAACAGGTCTGGCGTAACGTCGTCTAAATTCAGGCAGCCCGCGCTGCGCTGCGCATCAAAGGCGCCGGCCCGTGAAACGACAACAAAGCCTCTTTACGCCGGCGCTGGTCAGCCTGGTGTTTTTTGGCGTGATCCTCGCCACGATAATGCGGTTTGCGTGAGCATCACGCCAGATCCGCCTGCACAGCAACCGGTCGCTCCATCCAGCCGGGAACCGGCAGGTTTTTGCCCTTCAAAAACGTCGGATTGAACAATTTCGACGCGTAACGCACGCCCGAATCGCACAAAATCGTCGCGATGGTGTGGCCCGGCCCCAATGCTTTGGCCAGCCGGATCGCGCCGGCGACATTGATGCCCGAGGACCCGCCCAGCAACAGGCCTTCATGTTCCGCCAGATCGAACACGATCGGCAGCGCCTCCTCGTCGGGAATCTGAAACGCCATATCGATCGGCGCGTCGACCAGATTGGCGGTGACGCGGCCTTGCCCGATTCCTTCGGTGATCGAGGAGCCCTCCGATTTCAGAACGCCGTTGGCGTACCAATGATACAGCGCGGCACCCATGGGATCGGCGATGGCGATCTTAATGTTTTTGTCGCGCGCCTTGAGCGCCATGCCGACGCCCGCCAGCGTGCCGCCAGTGCCCACAGCGCAGGTAAAACCATCGATTTTGCCGGCGGTCTGCTCGAACAGTTCAGGACCCGTCGTATCGATATGACCTTGCCGGTTCGCCACATTGTCGAATTGGTTGGCCCAGATGGCGCCCTGCGGGTGTTCTTTTGCGAGGCGCTCGGCGATGCGGCCCGACACCTTCACGTAATTGTTGGGGTTGGACCAGGGGACAGCCGGCACTTCGATCAGTTCGGCGCCCTGCAAGCGCAGCATGTCCTTCTTTTCCTGCGACTGGGTGTCCGGAATGACGATAACCGTGCGAAAACCCAACGCATTGGCCACCAGCGCCAGCCCGATGCCCGTATTGCCCGCGGTGCCCTCGACGATAATACCGCCGGGCTTCAAGGCGCCGCGCGCCAGAGCATCCTTCACTATCGCCAGCGCCGCGCGGTCCTTGACGGAGCCGCCGGGGTTCATGAATTCGGCCTTGCCGAGGATCGTGCAGCCCGTCAGCTCAGACGCTTTGCGCAATTTGATCAGCGGCGTATGGCCGATGGCTCCGATGACATCCTGTTGAATCGACATGTGCGCCCTCTGCGATCGCCCGGAAATTATGCGGGCAGGCCGGCAACCGCAAGCAACATCGGTGGTTTCGCGCAAAATTACATTTTTTGCGCGGCTTTCGATATGCTGCAAGCCGGCTCCATCGAGAAACGGAAACGCCTCATGTACCGCGCCAAGCCGCAAGACGGCATTGCCTGGATCACCGGCGCAAGCTCCGGCATCGGCCGGGCGACGGCATTGGAACTCGCGCGGCGCGGCTTTCG
>JANYDZ010000740.1 GCA_025363375.1 Hyphomicrobiales bacterium | reverse complement strand
CCTTCCAGCAAACAACGGATGGTTTCAAGCCGCGCGCGCCTTTTGTCGTTGGCGCGAATGATCGTCCACGGCGCGGCGTCACTGTCGGTCTTTCTCAACATGCGCTCGATGGCGTCGGAATAATCGTCCCATTTTTCGATGGCCCGGGCGTCGAGATCGGAAATCTTCCAGCGATGCAAGGGATCGTTCCAGCGCTCGTTGAGGCGCTTGATCTGCATTTCCTTGCCGATTGTCAGAAAGAACTTGAACAGCCGCACGCCGTCGCGCGTCAACATCGCCTCAAAACGCGGCGCTTCCTCGAGAAACCGTTCGGTTTCGTCCCTGGCGCAAAAATTGAAGACGCGTTCGACGCCGGCGCGATTGTACCAGGAACGGTCGAAGATCGCGATTTCGCCGCGCGTGGGCATATGCGAGACGTAGCGTTGAAAATACCATTGGCCGGCTTCCGTGTTTGTCGGTTTGGACAGCGCGACGACCCGGACTTCGCGGGGATTGAGGTTTGCCGTCAACCGCTGGATCGCGCCGCCTTTGCCCGCGGCGTCGCGCCCCTCAAAGACAATCGCGATCCGCTCGCCTTTCGCCTTGAGCCAGTGGACGAGTTTGACGAGTTCAATCTGCAACCGGCGCAGATCCGCCTCGTAGCGCTCATTCTTCAACTTTTTGTCGTAAGGAAAGCCGCCGGACGCGAGGGCCGCGTCGACGATCGACTTCGGCAGTTTCGCCGCCTTGAAGAGGGCATCGGCGGCGGCGCGGGCGTCCCCGGCTTTATTGCCGCTTTCGAACGTGCCGACGCTGTCCGGATTTTTCATTGGCTACCTCCTTGCCGCCACGATAGCGGAAAATTCCGCTGGCGGCAGGAGGCCTCGACGAAAACCCTAGTTGAAGCTTTTTGGTCCGCCACCCGAGCGTTGCGCGCGACGGCGATCCTGCGCGGGCTGGTAGGCGACACGCGAATGGTAGGGGCAATAGGGCACGCCCACCGGCGACTTGCCGCCACAATAGCGGAAATCCGGTTGCTGCGGATCGCCCAGCGGCCATCGGCACATGGCTTCCTTCAATTCCATGATCGTCACGCGTTCCGACATCGGGATGACGACTTCTTCCACAGGGCGCTCGTAGAGTCGCGGCTCGGGACGCGGAGAATAGGCGAGGGCGCTGGATCCATGAGTGCGTGGGCCCTGGGACCGCTGCGGCGCCGGACGATGCACATGTTGCTGGGGTTTGGGCGTTCGCTGGCGGGGGGTGCTCTGACTTGGCGCCTTCACCCGGCCGGAAAGCCCGAGACGATGCACCTTGCCGATCACGGCATTGCGCGTAATGCCGCTGGAAAGCACCGAGGCGATCTGGCTGGCGCTTTTGCCATCCAGCCAGAGTTGCTTAAGCTGTTCTACCCGCTCATCAGTCCAGGACATAACGCCCTCCTTGGGTCAGCAAAGTCGCGGCCAAAGCCGCAGAATCCGATTTCATTCGCCGGCAAGCCAAAACCCGCCGTCGTTAAACACATGAATTGTGTTTCAGGAACGCTACGCTCGGAAAAGTCCGCCACACGAGATGTCGTAGATGACAAGCGGCAAACTACACTAGCCGTTGATTCAGGCGCAAGAGTCCAAGGGTCCGGCAGATCGTTTTCCCCAACACATTGCGTGTATAATTGTGAGCCGCCAGCAAAAGCGGCGCGAATTGACCCAATCGCGCCGATTTTCTAGGATAGCTGCTCGTTCAGCTGCCGCCCGTCAGGGCGGCGCTTTGATTTCAGGCCCTCCCCAAGGAGCCCAAGCCATGGCCGATGCCGCCCCCGCGTCCCCAGCGACATCATCGGCGATGTTGCCGACCTATGTCCGCGCGCCGGTCTCCTTTGCGCGCGGAGAGGGCTGCTGGCTGGAGGCAACGGACGGAACCCGCTGGCTCGATTTCGGCGCGGGCATTGCCGTGGCGAGCGTCGGCCATTCGCATCCTCATGTCGTGGCGGCATTGGTGGAACAGGGTCAGAAGCTCTGGCATGTCTCCAACCTATATCAGATTCCGCAAGCCGAGCGCCTCGCCAGGCGGCTGACGGACGCGACCTTTGCGGACTATGTGTTCTTCACGAACTCCGGCGCGGAAGCGCTTGAAGGCGCGATCAAGACCGCGCGCAAATATCATTTCGCCGACGGCCATCCGGAGAAGGTCGAGATCATCACCTTCGACGGCGCCTTCCATGGCCGCACGCTGTCGACGATCGCCGCCGGCGGCAACGACAAATATATCGAGGGGTTCTTCGCGCCTGTCGAAGGCTTTCACCGCAAGGTCGCTTTCGGCGACATCGAGGCGGCCAAAGCCGCCGTCAACGAGCGCACCGCCGCGATCCTGGTCGAGCCCATTCAGGGGGAAGGCGGCATCCGCGTGCCGCCGCAAAACTTCCTGCGCGATTTGCGCAATCTGTGCGACGAGCGTCACATTCTGCTCGCGCTCGACGAAGTGCAGAGCGGCATGGGCCGCACCGGCAAGCTCTTCGCGTACATGAACAGCGGCATCGAGCCGGACATCATGTCCGTCGCCAAAGGCATAGGCGCCGGCTTTCCGCTTGGCGCTTTCATGACGACAAAAGACGCCGGCAAGGGCATGGTCGTCGGCACGCACGGCACGACCTACGGCGGCAATCCGCTGGCGACGGCCGTCGGCAACGCCGTGCTCGACCTCATTCTCGCGCCCGGTTTTCTCGACAACGTCGCGCAAACCGGACTCAAGCTGAAGCAGCGTCTCGCACAGCTTGTCGACGCGCATCCGCAGGTCATTGCCGGCATTCGCGGCGAAGGCCTCCTGCTCGGGCTTAAATTGCGCGACGAAGTCGCCGCGGGCGATTTTGCCGCCGCGCTGCGGAGCCAACACATGCTTGTCATACCCGCGGGCGAAAATGTCGCGCGCCTGTTGCCGCCGCTGACCATTGGCGACCAGGAAATCGAGGAGGCCGTCGCGCGTCTCGACAGAGCGTGCGCGGCGATTGAAAAGCAGTTCACGGCCGCGAAACAGGAAAAGCCCGTATGAGCTTGCTGGCGTCAAATCAAAGTCATTTTCTCGATCTTTCGGACGTGTCGGCGCTGGATCTGCGCCGCGTTCTGGACGGCGCCGCCGCGATCAAGAAGCGCCGCCGCAAGGGAACGCCCGCCGCCGACAAGCCGCTCGCCGGCAAGATGCTGGCGATGATCTTCGACAAGCCCTCGACGCGCACGCGCGTGTCTTTCGACGTCGCGATGCGCGAACTTGGCGGCGAGACCATCATGCTGACCGGCGCTGAAATGCAGCTCGGCCGCGGCGAAACCATCGCCGACACCGCGCGCGTCCTGTCGCGCTACATCGACGCCATCATGATCCGCGTGCTGAACCATCACGATATGCGCGAACTCGCCGACAACGCCGGCGTGCCGGTTGTCAACGGCCTGACGAAGCTTTCGCACCCGTGCCAGATCATGGCGGATGTCATGACCTTCGAAGAGCATCGCGGTCCGATCAAGGGCGCGACCGTCGCCTGGACGGGCGATTCGAACAATGTGTTGGCGAGCTGGGTGCATGCGGCGCAGCGGTTCGATTTCACCATCAATATCGCGTCTCCAACCGAACTCGAGCCGTCTTCCGCGTTGGTCAACTGGGCGGGACGCAACAAGGCGCGCGTGAACGTCACAACGGATCCGTTTGAAGCGGTCAAGGACGCCGCCGCGGTCGTCACCGATTGCTGGGTCTCGATGGGAGACGAAGACGAGATGCGTCGCCGGCACAATCTGCTGGCGCCGTATCAGGTCAACGCGCGGCTCATGCAGGCCGCCGCCAAGGACGCCATCTTCATGCATTGTTTACCCGCTCATCGCGGCGAGGAGGTCACGGACGAGATTATCGACGGACCCCGGTCGGTTGTTTTCGACGAGGCTGAAAATCGGCTGCATGCGCAGAAAGGCATTCTCGCCTGGTGTCTGGGGGCGCTGGCCTGATGGACGACGCCGCAACAAGCGGACCCGCCGCGCGTCCGGTATCCGATCAGGGCGAGGACGACGTCGTTCTGCCCTTCGCGGTGGAGCCCCTCGATCTGCGCGGGCGCCTCGTGCGCCTCGGACCGGCGGCGGATCGCATTCTTGCGCGCCACGCCTATCCGCCGCCCGTGACGCATTTGCTGGCCGAAGCCATAGCTCTGACCGTGTTGCTGGGCTCGTCGCTGGACAAACGCGGCGCGCGCTTCCAGTTGCAAACGAAAAGCGACGGTCCGGTGAGCATGCTTGTCGTCGATTTCGACGCGCCCGACCGCGTGCGCGCGTTCGCCCGCTTCGACGTTCAGCGTCTCGAAAACCTTGCGCGCGCCGAGCCGACGGCAAGCGGAGCGCTGCTGGGAGATGGCCACCTCGCCTTCACTGTCGATCAGAGCGACGAGGCCTCGCGGTATCAGGGGGTGGTCTCATTGGCCGGGCAAGGCCTTGAAGCGGCGGCGCGCGAATACTTCCGTCAGTCGGAACAGATTCCGACGCTGGTGCGCCTTGCCGTCGCGCAAAGCGTCACGAGCGCGGGTTCGTCATGGCGCGTCGGCGGCCTGCTGGCTCAGTTTTTTCCCGATTCGCCCGAGCGTCGTCGCCTCGGCGATTTGCATCCGGGCGACGCGCCTGCTGGAGCGGCGCCGTCTGAATTTGTCGAAGACGAAGCCTGGCGGGAAGCCAAAGCCCTCGCCGGCACGGTGGAAAATCATGAACTCGTCGATCCCACGCTGTCGAGCGAGCGCCTGCTTTTCCGTTTGTTTCACGAACGCGGCGTAAAAGTTTTCGAATCGAGAAAAGTGCGCGAGGCCTGCCGCTGCTCGCAAGAGCGCATCCGCGACATGCTGCGCTCCTTCTCGCCGCAAGAGCGACGCGAGATGACCGGAGACACCGGCCGGATCGGCGTCACATGCGAATTCTGCTCCTCGCACAGCGATTTCGATCCCGCGGAGTTCGCGCCATAGGAGGCAAGCATGGCGAAGGCGGTTTCAAGGCGCGCATTTACCGCGATGACGGGATCGCTTGGACTGTCCGGCTCTATCACGTCGGCCATGGCCCAGGATATCGGCTTCGCGGGCAAGACAATGAAAATTGTCGTGCCGTTTCCGGCGGGCGGCGCGACGGACATTATCGCGCGCCTCGTCGGCGAGCGCCTTGGCTCCATGTGGGGCGCGCCGCTCATCGTCGAGAACGTTCCCGGCGCCGGCGCCAATATCGGCAATGACCGCGTCGCCAAGGGCGCGCTCGACGGGACGCATCTTCTGATGATTTCCCTCAGCGTCGCCACCAATCAGTATCTTTACGCGCGGTTGCCCTACGATCCCGAAAAAGACTTTGCGCCCCTGTGTCAGGTTGTTTCGGTTCCAAACCTCCTTTGCGTGCGCAAGGAACTGCCGGTGAATTCCGTCCCGGAGCTTGTCGCCTACGCGCGGGCCAATCCCGGCAAGCTCAATTACTCTTCGTCGGGCATAGGCTCCTCGCCGCATCTTTCGGCCGAGTTGTTCAAGAAGCTCGCCGGCGTCGATATCGTACACGTGCCCTACAGCGGCGCGGCGCCGGCGCTCAATGATCTGCTCTCCGGCGGCATCGACCTGACCTTCGGAACCATCCCTTCGATCATCGCCCACGCCCGCGCGGGAAGCGTCAAGGCGATCGGAATTTCCACCGCCAAACGGGCCCCTTCCGCACTAGAATATCCCGCCATCGCCGAGACCGTCGCGGGTTATGATTCAACCTCGTGGTACGGCCTCGCCGTGCGCGCGGGAACGCCGAAGAATATCCGCGACAAGATCGAGCGCGACGCGCGCGCGATGTGCCGGGACATTGGCGTGCGCGAGAAATTCTCGGCGCTGGCGTCGGAGACGATCGGTTCGAGCGCGGAGGAGTTCGCGAACTACATCGCGACCGAGCGCGTAAAATGGGGAATGTTGATTCGGGATCTCGGGATTCGCGTCGATTGATCCGTGTTGCGTCGCGACGGCTGCCTTGGGAGATCACCCGCCGAACAGCTTCTCGAAGAAATTTTTCTCCGTCGCCGTCCTGGACGCCGGTTTGCCGCCTGGGATCGAAGCGGACGGCAGTAAATCGGCTATGGGGTCGCGGCGCGGCGTTTGCGCGGCCGCGGGCTTTGAGGCGGCGGCAGGCGACGCGGTTGGCGCCGCGGCGCGCGCGCCAGTCAATTGCAACGGTCCGGCGGGACTGTTGCTTGCAATTGGAATGTTCTCAGGCGGCCGGATCGAGGGGGGCGGCGTCGGCTGCGTCGGGTCGCGCCACAGGCCGCTCGGCAAAGGCGCGGCGGGCACGCCCCTGTGCGCCTCGCGCATGAAGCGGTTCCAGATATCGACAGGAACATTCGCGCCCGACGCTTTTTTGGTCGGCGAATTGTCGTCGTTGCCAAGCCACACGCCGGCAACGAGGTGGCTCGTATAGCCGACGAACCAGGCGTCGCGGTAATCCTGGCTGGTGCCGGTCTTGCCGGCCGCCTGCCAGCCGGGCACGCCGGCCCGTTTGCCGGTGCCGGTCGCCAGCGTTTCCATCAACATCGCGTTCATCATCGACACATATTGCGGCTCGACGATGCGGCCGTAACTTGCGCCCTTGCGCTGATAGAGCAGCTTTCCGTCGGCGGTGCGAACCTTGGTGATGACATGCGCCTGCACTCCGATGCCGCCGTTGGCGAAGGGCGAATAGGCCGCGACAAGTTCCAGCGGAGTCACTTCGGAAGTGCCCAGCGCGATCGAGGCGTTGGGCTGCAACGTGGACGCGATGCCCATGCGGCGCGCGGCGTCGATGACGCCCTTGGCGCCAACCTCCTGTCCAAGGCGCGCGGCCACGGTGTTGAGCGATAAAGAAAGCGCCGTTGTGAGGTTCACGGGCCCAAGATATTTATGCGTCGAATTCTCCGGTTGCCATCCTTTTATGTTGACCGCCGAATCCTCGCGCACTGAACCTGGCGTCAGGCCGCGTTCAAGCGCCGCAAGATAGACAAACGGCTTGAACGCCGAGCCCGGCTGACGCCTGGCGGAGACCGCGCGGTTGAATTGGCTTTCGGCATAGGAGCGTCCGCCGACCAGCGCCTTGACCTGCCCGCCAACGTCGAGCGCCACGAAAGCCCCCTGGGACACGCCAAACCTGGCGCCTTGCCGGTCGAGTTCGTCCATCAGCGCGCGTTCGGCGGCGCCCTGCAGCGAGGCGTTAAGCGTCGTTGTCACGACGATGTCTTCGTCTATGGCGCCAAGCGTGTCGTCGAGAATGTCCATCACGTGATCGGCGGCGTAGTTGATTGAACCCGCGCCGCTCTCGCGTTTGACCTGCGCGGGGTTCGACAGCGCGATCTTTGCCATCGCTTCGGTGATGTGGCCTTCCTGCGCCATGGAGGTGACGACCTGCGCGGCCCGGTCGGCGGCGCCGTCGGGATTGCGATTGGGCGCAAGTTTGCTTGGCGCTTTCATCAGTCCCGCCAGCACAGCGGCTTCGGGCAGCGTCACCTCGCGCGCGCCATGGCCGAAATATTTGCGCGCGGCGGCCTCGACGCCATAGGCGCCGGAACCGAAGTAGACCCGGTTGAGGTAAAGTTCGAGGATTTGGTCCTTGGAATATTTACGTTCCAGCCAAAGCGCGAGAATCGCCTCCTGAACCTTGCGCGACATGGTGCGTTCCTGCGTCAGGAACAGGTTCTTGGCGAGTTGCTGGGTCAGCGTCGAACCGCCCTCCATTCCCCCGCGTCGCATGACGTTGCGGAAAATGGCGCGCCCGATGCCGACCGGGTCGATGCCATAATGCGAGTAGAACCGCCGGTCCTCAATGGACACAAAGGCTTTGGGCAAATAGGCGGGCAGGTCCTTCAGCCGCACAGCCGGCCCGCCCGTATCGCCCCGGTTGGCGAGCAACACGCCGTCGTCGCCGAGAATGGCGATGTTTGGCGGCCGCTTGGGCACGGCGAGCTGATCGATCGGCGGCAGTTGACCGGCATGATAGACGATCAGGCCGGTGACGCCGATCACGCACCAGATCCCGGCCACCATCCCCCAGTAGAGGAGGAGGCCCAAGACCGAGCGGCGTTTTTGGCGTGTTTTTTCCCTCGATAGCTTGCGTTTCGCCGGTCGCGGCTTTTCGTACTCTTCCTCGTCCGCAAGTTCGTCCAGGTCGCGTCCTGAACGCGCGCGGGGGGAATAACTGGCGCGTTCCTCGGGGCTGGCGCGTAAATCGCCGCTCACGCGCGAGGATTTGGGGCGCGTCTCCAGCGTGGGTTCGCGCCTGCTGAACCAGCCCTGGCCGCTCATGGCGTCAAACTCACCCTTGCTGCGTTACCAAATCGGAAATCAACGCCTCCACCCTAAACGCGGCGGATTAAGGGCTGGTTAAGCCACATATCGTTGCGAAACCTGGGGACGCTGGCGCGCGAGGCGCTTGCGCTGGCCCGATGTTCGCGCCTAGTCTCGCCGCCCCGGCGCGTGCAGCCGGCTCACCGATGGACCGAGGACCATGAAAGTCACTCTTGAACGCGGCGTCCTGCTCAAGTCGCTGGGCCATGTGCACCGCGTCGTCGAACGGCGCAACACAATTCCGATCCTCTCCAACGTGCTCCTGCAGGCGCGCGGCAAATCCCTGCTGTTGAAAGCCACCGACCTTGATCTGGAGATTACCGAGACCCTGCCCGCCGACGTTGGCCAACCCGGCGGAACCACCCTGCCCGCCCATACGCTTTACGAAATCGTGCGCAAACTGCCGGAAGGCGCGCAAGTATCGCTTGAAATGACCGGCGAGAGCGGCCAGTTGCTTCTGCGTTCGGGCCGTTCCCGGTTCAATCTTCAGGCGCTTCCGGAGAGCGATTTTCCCGATCTCAGCACGGGCGAACTCAGCCATAAATTCGCGCTGCCCGCGGGAGATTTGCGCAAACTGATCGACAAAACGCAGTTCGCGATATCGACCGAGGAAACGCGTCATTATCTCAACGGCATCTTCCTGCACACAATAGAAATCGGCGGTCATGCGATGTTGCGCGCGGTGGCGACCGATGGGCACCGGCTGGCGCGCGTTGAGCTGCCGGCCCCCGCGGGCTCGGCGGGGATGCCTGGCG
>JANYDZ010000739.1 GCA_025363375.1 Hyphomicrobiales bacterium | reverse complement strand
GGCGGACATCGCGCTCGCCATAGGCTCGGTTCCGATTCCCGGCGTCTGGTTCGGCGACGCTGCGGCCGCGCGGGGGTTGGCGCGCGAGTGGAACGAGTATGCGGCGACCGCCGCGCGCGATCACAAGGGACGCTATGGATTTTTCGCCGCGATCGCCCCGCCGGACGTTGAAGGAAGTTTGCGCGAAATCGAATACGCGCTCGATGTGTTGCAGGCGGACGGCGTTGCGCTGATGAGCAGCTATGACGGCCGTTGGCTCGGGGACGAGGCCTTTCGTCCCGTGATGAACGAACTTAACCGCAGGAAAGCGGTTGTCTTCGCGCACCCGGCGGGCGTTGGCGAGGATCAAACGCCGCATGGAATCAAGGCGCATATTCTCGAAGGCCCCTTCGACACAACGCGCGCCATCGCGAGTCTGCTGCGCAACGGCGTGCTGTCGAGTTGTCCCGATATCCGCTTTATCTTCGCGCACGGGGGCGGCGCGCTTCCCTACCTTGCCGGGCGCCTGGCGACCCTGTCCGACGGCTCCGGCGATATGAAGCCCGATTGTATGGGCGATCTTCTCGGCCGACTCTATTTTGACACGGCGCTTTGCATCAACGAACCCGCGCTGGCCGCGCTGCGGGCCTTCTGCGCGCCTTCGCGGATATTGCTGGGAATTGACTCGCCCATAATTGCAGCGCCGACGGAAATCGCCGCCTGGCGCGCCCTGAGCCTTGACCCGGACTTGCGAAAACGCATCGAGCGGGGCAACGCGAGCGCGTTGCTGCCGCGAAGCGAGTGAACATCCATCCGTTGAAACCGGCGCGCCATGCAACGCTTTGTCTCCGTTTTCGCGATCTGGACCGCGGCTCTCCTGTCGCTCGCGGGCGAGAGCGCCGCGCGCCGCGCCGCCGCCCAAGACGCGAACTTCGCCGACAAGACAATTACTATGACCATCGGATTTGCCGGCGGCGGCGGCGTCGATCTCTACGGACGCGCGCTGGGCAAGTATCTGACGCGCAATCTGCCGGGCAATCCGTCCCTCGTGGTGTTGAACCAGCCGGGCGCGGGCGGCGTGATCGCTTTGAACGATTGGCCCAGACGCGCCGATCCCAACGGCCTCAGCGTGACCGTTGGCGCCCAGTCGCAGACCGATCCCGACGCATTGAAGACAACGCAGGCGCGCTTCGACCCGGCGGCGTTCAAAATGATCGGCGGCCTCGGCGCCTATAGCCAGGGGCTCGCCATCAGAACCGAGGCCCTCGACCGGCTCGCCGACAAGTCCGCGGCGCCTGTCGTCATGGGCATGGTGGGCTCGACGTTGCGCGGCGGCACCTATCAGGCGCTGTGGGGCGCATCCTTTCTCGGATGGAATGTCAGGTGGGTGCGCGGCTATCCATCGACATCCGAAGCCCGACAGGCATTGGAGCGCGGCGAGATCGAGATGGCCACGTTCGGCGCAACCAAGGATTTCGAATATCTGCTAAATACCGGCAAGTTCACCATCATCAGCCAGACCGGTCAGGTGCAGGACGGAAAACGCGTCAAACGCGCGCTGTTCGGCGACGCGCCGATATTCTCCGACCTTGTGCGGGACAAGATTGAGGCCCCGCTGGCGCGGCGGGCGTTTACTTATTGGGAAGACGTCAGTCAAATCGGCATGTGGGCGGCATTGCCGCCAACAGCGCCGGAGAGAATTGTCGAGACCTATGTCAGGGCGTTCGAGGCCGTCAACAACGATCCAAAATTTCAGGAAGAATATACGCGCATAGATCCCGACTGGATTCTGGCGCGCAAGCCGGATATCGAAAAGCTGGTGGCGGCGCTCGGCAAAGTGTCGCGCGAGACCATGCAATATCTCGACGCCGAATTGACGCGGCAGGGGTTGGGTCAATGATCCCCGCCGCCGTTTTTCTTGCGGGCGGCTTGCGCGCGCTCGTTGCAAGGGAGCCATTGAATGAAGGTGTTTCTCACCGGCGCCTCGGGATACGCGGGCTTTCACGCCGCATTGCGTCTGTCCGCCGCGGGGCATCAAGTCGTCGGCGTTGTCAGGCATCCAGAGCAACCGCGTCTGCGGGAATTGCGGATGCACGAGATAAGGCTCGTTCACGGCGACGTCGCGCAGCCCGACACTTATCGCGCCGAACTGGAATCATGCGACGCGGTCGTCCATACGATGCTGGACAAAAAGAACCATTTCTCGACCGACCGGGCTTTCTTCGCCGCGCTGGAATCCCTGTCGCCCCGCGCAAAACGTCGACGTCTTGTGTACACCACCGGCGTGTCGATCATCGGCAAGGTCGATGTCCCCGTTCTCGACGAGACCATCGAACCCAATCCCGCCCAGCCTATTTCATTCCGGCGCCAACTCGAGCGCGAGGCGTTCGCGCTGAAAAACGTCGGCACGACGGTGTTGCGCCCGGGCTTCATTTTCGGCGCCGACGGCTTCAACAGCATCAGCGCCGACTGGTTCGAGATGGCCGAACAGGGCGACGCTGTCTTCCGCGGCGACCGTGAAAAGGGTTGGTCATGGACGCATGTCGCCGATCTCGCCGAAGCCTATCGCCTCGCCGCGGAGGCGGACGAAAATCTGGTGAACGGCGAGATTTTCCACGTCACGGACGACCATCGCCCGCTTTGCCGCGACGTCATGCGCGCTTGCGTGAACGCCGCCGGCTACAAGGGCGACATCCGTTTTGAACCACCGGCGAAAGGCGACAACATCAGCATGTGGTTTGATCAGAACGGCTACAGCTCGTCCGCGAAAGCCCGTGAAAAACTTGGCTGGCGCGCGCGGCAGCAGGGCGTGATCGCGTCCGCCGACGGGCTCTTTGCGGCCTGGTCGGCGGCGCGGAACCGCGACGGGACGGCGTAGCGTTTCCGTCTTGCAAAAGCGCCCGTTGAGATACGACGCGGGACAAGATATTGCGCGACGGTTGCGCCCGTCCGCGCCGCGTGGTTCGATCGGTTTGCAGCACCCAGGCCGAAGCGGGCTGGACAATCGGGAAACACGCATGAGCGCTTGCGCAATGTGCAGAACCTTCGCCCTCGCGGCGTCCGCGACATTCATTGTTTTGCTCGCGGCCGCGATCGGGCCCGCGTGGGCGCAGGAGCCCGCCTATCCCGCGCGCAACATCAAGCTGATTGTGCCGTTCGGGCCGGGGGGCCCGACGGATGTAATCGCGCGCGCCGTCTCGCAAATCCTGCGGAACGCGCTCGGCCAAAGCGTCGTGACCGAAAACAAGCCGGGCGCCGGGGGCGCGCTGGGGACGCGTTTTGTCGCGCAGGCGGACCCGGATGGCTATACCTTGCTGCTCGGCACCGTGGCGACGCTCAGCGCGGTCCCCGCGGTGCAGAAAAATCCGGGCTTTGATCCCGTCAAAAGTTTCGCCGCCGTCGCCAAGCTCACGGAAAGCACCACGGTGCTGGCGATTCCGGCGCAACTGCCTTTCCGCACGGTCGCCGAACTTGTGGCGCATGCGAAGGCCAATCCCGGCAAACTGAATTATGGATCGGCGGGCGTCGGCAACCAGACGCAGCTCAACGCCGAACTTTTCAAATTCAAGACCGGCGCGGATATCGTCCACATTCCTTACAAGAGCGGCGCCGAGATGGTCGCGTCGCTGCTGGCCAACGAGACGCAACTGGCGTTTCTCGACATGTCAATTCTTCTGCCGCAGATCGAGGCTGGAAAAATCAGGGCGCTGGCGGTGACAAGCCGCGTGCGGCATCCGGCTATGCCCGATGCGCCGACCATGATCGAGAGCGGCGTTCCCGAATTCTCGGCGGTGTTCTGGACGGGCGTTCTGGCGCCGGCTGAAACGCCGCAACCGATCGTAGACAAGCTCAACGCCGCGCTTAACCGCGGGCTGGACGCGCCGGATATTCGCGAATTGCTGTCGCGCATCAAGGCGGAGGCGAAACCCGCCTCTCCGCGCGAGTTCGCCGACTACGTCGCGTCCGAAGCGCAGAAATGGCGCGACGCCGTCAAGCTCGCGGGGATTGAAGCGGAATAGCACCGGGCGACGCGGCGCATGCTGCGCGCGGGCCAGCATGTCGCCTGGCGAACCGACAATCTGGGCGGGGAGGCGGTTGCGCGGGCTCTGCGGGCGTACGGCTTGTGAACAATAGTTGCGAAGAAGGAGGTCCCATGGCCTATGTGAAATCACCCCCGCCGGACCGCGACACGCGCCAGCCGCGCGTGAAGCTCGCGCCCGGCGCCTGTGATACGCATTTCCATATATTCGGCCCGCAGAAGCGCTTTCCGCTCGATCCGGGACGCCGGCTTGAGGTCGAGGATTGCCCGCTCGGCGATCTCGTCGCCATGCACGACACGCTCGGCGTTCAGCGCGGCCTCATCGTGCAGTCTTTCCAGCACGGCTTTGCCTACGAATACATGCTGCATGCGCTGTCGCGTTATCCCGACCGTTTTCGCGGCTGCATGATTCCCGCGCCCGACATTACCGACGCAGAGCTGGGAATTCTCGCCAGGGCCGGCGTCGTCGCGGCGCGTTTCGGCTTCAAGTCGTCGCCCGTGATCGATCACCGCATGCGCGCGCGCTGCCACGGCTTTGGCATCCAGCCGCATTATCTCGTCCATGGCGAGAATGAAATCGAGGCATGGAAGCGGCAAATTCTCGCGTCGGAGGGAAAATTCGTCGTTGAGCACATGGGTTATCCCCACGTGGAACACGGCCTCGACGATCCCTGCTACCGCTTCCTGCTCGAATGTCTGGACACCGGACGGTGCTGGGTGAAGCTGTCGCCGCGTTGCACCAAGCAGCCGACGCTGCCGTTCTCCGATGTCTTGCCCTTCGTGCGGGACCTTGTGCGCCGCGCGCCGACGCGGCTGATATGGGGTTCGGACTGGCCGCATCCCAACTACTTCGATCCCATGCCCAACGACGCGGACCTGCTCGATCTCATGCTCGAATGGGCGCCGGACGAAAAGACGCGCGACGCGATCATGACTCATAATCCCGCCGAACTGCTCGGCTTTCCGCCGGCTGCCGGCCGCGCCTGAGAGAGGACAAAACATGCCCGTTGTAAAAGTCTCCGACATGGCGTTTGCGCGGCTGCGGGCCCCGGACCTCGACATCGCCGAAAAGTTTCTGCTCGATTTTGGCATGACCCGCGTCGCGCGCACGTCGCGCGCGCTTTATATGCGCGGCACGGATCCCGACCCTTTTATTCACGTCACGCATCTGGGCGAATCAAAGCTGCTCTCGTCGGCGTGGGATGTGGACGGCATTGAAGACCTCAAGCGACTCGCGAAAGTTCCGGGCGCTTCCGGCGTCGAAAACGTCGACGAGCCCGGCGGCGGCAAGCGCGTGCGCCTTGTCGATCCCCTCGGCTATGAAGTCGAATTCATTTGCGATCGCGCGCGGTCGACGCCGCTGCCAGTCACGCCGACCGATCTCAATCTCGGGTGGGACGGGTTGCGCCGAACCAGCATCCAGCGGTTTCCCAAGCGCCCGGCGCAGGTCAAACGCATCGCGCATTTTGTTTTGACGACGACCGATGTGAAGAAGGTTCTCCACTGGTATCGCGAGCATCTGGGCTTCGTGCGTTCAGAGGACATTTATCAGGGCGAGGCCGACAATATTATCGGCTCCTTCAACCGCACGGACCGCGGCGCGGATTACGTCGATCATCACGCGTTTTTCTGCCGCGTGGGCGAGACGAACGGCCTCAACCACGTGTCCTTCGAAGTGCAGGACATCGACGACCTGATGCTCGGGCACGATTATCTGCGGCAGGGCGCTTACCGGCACATGTGGGGCGTTGGCCGTCATTTTCTGGGTTCGCAGATTTTCGATTACTGGTGCGATCCCTGGGGCCGCGTTCACGAGCACTGGACGGACAGCGACCGTCTCAATCTCGAGGGCGGCGAAGGCCTGCTGTCGCGCGAGCAGGCCTATAAATCGCAATGGGGGCCGTTGGCGCCGAAGGAGTTCCACGACTGGGCGACGCCATGAAGATGCTTTTGGCGAATGTCGCAAATGGAATCGCGGCCCTCGCGCTGGCCTGCGTGTGCGCGGCCTTGCCCGCGATGGCGCAGGACAAGGCGACGGTCGGGCACTCGGGGCCCGCGACGGACAGCGTCTTCGACATCGCCGCCGCCAACGGCAATTACAAGGATGAAAATCTGGCTATCGAGCACATCCATTTCGACTCGACCGCGAAGGAGTCGGCGCTTCGGCGCGGGAGAAATTGGGAGGATATGCGATGACGACATGCGTGCTTTGTCTGGCGGCGGCGATGTTCGCCGCCGCGCCGGCGGCGGCGCAACCCGTCGATCCCGACGACGCGCTCAAGGAAGATCTT
>JANYDZ010000696.1 GCA_025363375.1 Hyphomicrobiales bacterium | reverse complement strand
AGGCGTGGTCAAAGTCGTGCGCGACGGTTCCTGGGTCGGCGTCGTCGCCGCGCGCGAGGAAACCGCCATCGACGCCGTGGACGCGCTGCGCCGCGCCGCTAAATGGGACATTCCCGCCAAAAGCGAAACGCAGGACAGCGTTTACGACTGGATGCTGGCGCAGAAATCGCAGGACATTTTAATCAAGGATTCTCCGAGCAAATCGACGACGCCCGTCGCGGCGACAATCGAGACGACCTACAGGCGCCCCTATCACATGCACGCGTCCATCGGTCCCTCGACGGCGGTGGCGACGCTCGACGGCGACACCATGCGCATTCAGTCGCACAGCCAGTCGATTTTCGAAACGACGGCGGCCATCGCCGAAATGCTCGGCATGGACAAATCAAAAGTCCACGGCCAGCACGTGCAGGGCTCGGGCTGTTACGGCCACAACGCCGCCGACGACGCGGCGGCGGACGCGGCGCTGCTGGCGCGCGCCGTGCCCGGCAAACCCGTGCGCATTCAGTGGTCGCGTCACGACGAGCACAAATGGGAGCCCTACGGCTCCGCCATGCTCATGAAGATGAAGGCGAGCGTCGACGCGAAAGGCGACGTCGTCGACTGGACCTACGATCTGTGGTCGACGTCGCATGGCACGCGGCCGAGCGGCAAGGCGGGCAATCTGCTGCCGGCGCGCTATCTCGAAAAGCCCTTCGCGCTGCCAACGCCCGTCAACGGCGGCCCGCCCAATTACGCCGCGGATCGCAACGCAATCGCGCTCTACGAATTCCCGGGACAGAAAGTAACAACGCACTTTCTCACCACGTTCGCGGCCCGCGCCTCCTCCACGCGCGGCCTCGGCGCCTACGCGAACGTCTTCGCCATTGAGAGCTTTATGGACGAACTTGCCAAACGCGCGGGCGTCGATCCGCTTGAGTTCCGCATGCGTTATTTGAAAGACGAACGCGGCCGCGCCGTGCTGCAGAAGACCGCCGACATGTTCGGCTGGCGCGATTACAAAAGGACGCCCGGGCGCGGACGCGGCATAGCCTTTGCGCGCTACAAGGGCCTCGCGGCCTACAACGCGGTCGCCATCGAAGTTGAAGTAGATCGCTCGTCCGGCCGCATCCGCGTGTTGCGCGCGGTTTCAGCCAACGAATCCGGCGAGATCGTGTCGCCCGACGGCGTAAAGAACCAGATCGAAGGCGGCATCGTTCAATCCCTGTCGTGGACGCTGAAGGAAGGCGTGCGCTTTGACGCGGGCGGCGTGAAGAGTTCCGATTGGGTTTCCTATCCGATCCTCGCCTTCAGCGAGATCCCGCCGATAGATATTGAACTCATCGACAAGCCCGGCCTGCCGTTCCTGGGCACGGGCGAGGCCTCGCAGGGCCCGACGGGCGCCGCGCTCGCCAACGCGGTCTTCGACGCCGTGGGTGTGCGCCTGCGCGATATTCCGTTCACGCCGGCGAAGGTGAAGGCGGCGCTGCAATCGTGAGGTTGCGATGGATTTTGGCGCGGCGAGCCGATTGCACAAAGCGCGGCGCCGCGCGGTCCTCGCGTTCGCAATATGCGTGAATTGCGGCGGCGCGATCGCGCAAGGCGGACCCTTCGTGCCCTCCGCGCGGCCAAGGATCCAGGACCCCGGCTCATGCCCGGAACGCGAAGGCGCGATCTTCGCCGACGGCGCCGGCAAAATCATCGCCTTTCTTGACCGCGCCGAAGCCCAATCCCTGCGCCTGCGCACCGAGATGCTGCTTCGGGGCCTGAGCGAACCCGCCCTGCGCGACAATCCGCGCGCGGTGATCGAGGTCGTTCGCCCGCAAGGCCTGTCGCGGGAAGTCGCCGTTGTGCCCGATGGAATGGCCGTCGTGATCGGCGAAGCCGTGGAGTTCGACGGCGGCTACTGGAGCGCCGACAATTCATGCGTGTTTGTGCCAAACCTCATCCGCAAACAACCGGCGACGGGGTGAGCGCGCCGCGCGCGGAGAAATCACCCCTTCTTCAACAGCGGCCACAGCCCGTCGAACGAAGTCCGTCCCGCCAGATCGCTCACGAACGCAAACACCTTGCGCGCCTGCGCCTCATCGAACACCAGCCGCGCGCAATCGAAAAACTTCGCTTCAATTTGCGCCGGCGACATGGGGCTCTGCGTCGTGCCGCTGGCGAACCAGACTTTTTCCTCAAAGCTCTCGCCATTGGCCAGCGTCGCGCGCACACGCCCCGGCGATTCATCAAGCTCGTCGCCGA
>JANYDZ010000657.1 GCA_025363375.1 Hyphomicrobiales bacterium | reverse complement strand
GTTTGATCACCGCCATGATTATCTTCATGTACTACCCCTGTTTTGCTATCCGGCGGCCTTGCCGCATCCGCCTGGGTTGGAAACGAACCGCAACATGTTTGTGCAAACGCGAACCAACCCAGGGGACCGGGTTCAAGACCCGTGCCAATTGGTAAATGCGCGTTAATTCAGCGATTCAGGCCGCAGGATTCAAAAATCCGTCGCAATGCCTGCGGTTGGAAGCCAATCTGCACAAAAAAAGGCTGTTAGGATCAAAAATTAGGCAGTTCGCTTCCTGGGGTTGCTCACGACCTGCCAAAAATAGTTCGTGACTCAAACTTGGGCGTCCGTTGCCGCGCTTTCGCTTAATCCGTCAGCACCAGCGCCCAGAACACCCGGTATTTTGATCCAGGCACATAGGCTGTGGCGATGCCGATGCGCCGCACGCCGGGCTTGAGCATGTTGGAATTGTGCGGCGGCGACTGGCGCCAACCCGAAAACGCCTCGGCGAGGGTGAGATAGCCCGCCGACACGTTCTCCACCGCCGCGCTCGAACGATAGCCGGCTTTCGCCAGCCGCTCCCGCAACCCGCCGCGCAGGCTCGTGCTCGCCACATTGGCCTTCGCCATGGCGCCCGCCTGCGCCTCCGCTTCCTTCTGCAGCTCCGGATCGACCGCGACCGTCGGCAGACCCTGGTTGCGGCGATAAATGGAAATCAGGTCGCGCGCCGCGATTGGATCGATTCTGTCCCGCGCGCTGTCGAGCTTGCGATAAAACGAAGGCGGCCCTTCCGTCGCGGGCGCGGCGGTGGACGGCTCCAGACATCCCGAGACGGCGGCGCCGAAAGCGGCGAGGAGGGCGATGCAGGTCATGCGGCGATCAAGGTCATGCGGCGATCAAGGTCATGCGGACGAAAGGTCGGCGAACAGGCTCGCCAGATCGAGGGTCAGCCCCGGCGGATCCAGATTGACGCCTCCCGAATCGTGATGGCTCGACTCTATCCTTCCATCGTGCGTTCGCCGGTGATGCGCGAGATTGTGGTCAACCACGTTGATAATCAGATAGTGCATGACGCTTGCATTACGAAAGTAGCGCGAAAACTTGCGGAAGACATCCACATGCTGGGTCGTCGGCGAAAGAACCTCGACGACAACGACTGGATCGACAATCAAAACCGCGTCGCCCGCCACACGCTCGCCGCAACGAACCATTGCGTCGGGCTCGAAGACCGTTTCGTCATTGACGCGCACGGCCATCCCGTCGCCGAACCCCTGACACGGCAGGCCATTTGCGCGAATTTGCGCGCGAAAAGCCTCGGCGACGCGCATTTTGGCCTCCGCATGCGCAGCGCGCTCCGCGTTCATTTCATAAACCCGGCCTTCGAACAATTCAAAACGCCGCCCCTCCGGCTGGCGATCCTGCCAGGCCATGAAAGTCTCTGCGTTCATGCGCGGTTCGAGTGTGCGGGCTTCAGCCATGGATTCGCCTGTGTGCGGGCACGCATCATAGCATCGCGCGGGGAGCGAACAAAGCGGCGGTCATGGCTCAAAAGGCTGGGTTGAGAAATCGATGGCGGAGAAACCCGGCCGGGCGAAGATTTCCAACACAAACGCAAGAGCCAGACATCGCCGCGCATGCGGCGGCGGGAACTCATCCCCCCAACCCGCTCTTTGCCACCATGCTCTCCGCCCGGTCCAGCCCTGTCATCGTCGGCGGCGGCGCCAACGGCGTCGTCAGCAACGCCAATCCCGCGTCGCCGAAGCTTTTAAAGATCGCGAAATAGAGGTCGCTCTTGACGCGTCCCGCGCGCTCCACGTCCTCGACGAAGCTGACGAGGTCGAAGCGCAGCATATTGTCGGTCATCGACATGAACATGACCTGCGGCGCGGGGACTTTCAGCACCAGTTCATGCGTTTTGGCGCAGGCGATCAGGGCGTCGCGCACTTTCTCGGGATCGGCGCCGATGTTCAAAGAAACCGAATTCTTGATGCGCCCGACGCGGTCGTTGCGCACCCAGTTCTTGACGACGCCGCTGACGAGGTTCGAATTCGGCACGATCATCGTGGCGCGGTCGAAGGTTTCGATTTCCGTCGAGCGCACGTTGATGCGCCTGACGTAGCCCTGCTCGTCGCCCAAAACCACCCAGTCGCCGACGCGGATGGCGCGTTCCCACAGCAGGATCAGGCCCGACACGAAATTGTTGACGATGGATTGCAGGCCAAAACCGATGCCGACCGACAGGGCGCCCGCGACAATCGCCAGCTTTTCGAAACTCAGCCCGAGATAGCCCAGCGCCAGCGACGTCGCGATGATGAAGCCGATGTAGCCGACGCTGGTCTTGATCGAATTGCGCAGACCCACGTCGAGATGGGTGTGCGGCAGAAAGCTGGCTTCAAGCCAGTTCTGAAGGCCCCGCGCAATCGCCCAGCACAGGCCGAAAACAATGATCGAAACAATGATGCTTGACAGCGAGATCGTGACGTCGCCAACCTTGAAGCCGAAAAACGCGGCGCGGAAATTCGCCAGCATGTCGTTGGATTCAACGCCCCAGGGCGCCAGCGCCAGCATCGCCGCGGCCACAATCAGCGCCAGCGTCAACGCGCCCGACAGCAGCACGGCGATCTGATCGAGGGATTCGCGCCGCATGCCGAAATTGGCGACGACGGCGTGGCCGAATTTCGCCTGCGGCTGCAAGCCCGAATTAATCCCGTGCTGCACAAATTGCGTCAGCAGGAACAGCATGCTCCCGACGAAGGCGATCCAGACGAACTGGTCGCACAGAAACGACGCAAACGCCACATAGCCGATCACGGCGGCGACGATGACCGCGGCGACGGTCGCCCACGCGGCGGTCCGGATCGGCGCGGTCCAGTCGCGCGTCGGCGCGATCGCCGGCCCAAGGCAATCGTCTTCCGAGGGCGCGCTCGCGACATTGCGCAGACCCAGACCCAGGACCAGCGCCACAGCCACCGCGCCGATGCCGCGCAGCGCGACGGAAACCGGCAGCCGCGCCACGATAATCTCGGCGCAGGCCTCGCCGACCTTGACGACGGACAGCGCGACGACAACCGACAGCGCCAGCTTGCACAAGGTTTTGACCATGGCTTGCGGGACGCCGATCAGCCGCCAGCCCGGCAGTCCCGGCGCCAGCAAGCCGCTCGTCATCCCCAGCGTCAGCGCAATTCGCGACACCGCGTCGAAGAGCGCTCCCACCAGGGGCTCCATCCGCGCGTTGGTCAGATCGAAAGCGCGCATCAACGCCAGAAAAGCCATCGCCGCCACGATCGGCACCGCGGCGGTCACAGCGCAGGTCCAGAGCGCCGCCGCAACCTTTTTCAGATCGCCGGGATCATGCGACGCCGGATCGCGAAAGATCACGCGGCGCTGGACGCGCGTTGCAAAGGCGTAACCGGCGCCGATCGCGCCCGTCAGCGCCAGAAAACCTAACAGCCGCCAGCCCTGCAACCGCGCCGCCAGCCCGGAAAACCAGTCGGATGTCACGGTCGCAACCGCCCGCGCCTCGCTGGGCAGCACGCGGCCAGCCGCCCCCCAAAGTTCCGGACTGAGGATGCTGAACGAGCGGGTAAACAGGGCGCGCGTGAACAGCGCCCGACGCCGCGCGACAATACCGTCCGATACCTGATCGATCTGCACCGCCAGCAAACGGGCGCGTTTGATGGCGGCGTCGATGTCTTCGAACTGCTTCTGGTTCTCGGCGCGCTCCGCCGCGATGGCGGTGGCTTCCGGCGGCGCTTTGTCCGCTGGCTTTGGCCCCAATTGCTCAAGCCTGGCCTTCGCAGCCTCGAGCAGCGGCGCGCGCTCGTCGAGCGCGTTCTGCACGAGTTCGCCGAGCGGCTCCAGCCGGGTCCGCAGCTCCTGCAGTGCGGCGTCGCTCAGGTCGCTGCGTTGCAGCGCTTTGTCCACCTGTTCCAGCGTCGCCCGCACGCCATCGAGCGGACGCGGCGCGGCGGCAACGGTTTGCGCGGCCGCAGGGGTGGCGGCTAGCGCGCCCAGAATGAAAAGGAGCGTAAAAAGGCGAAGAAAACGGTTCACGGATGGCTCCCGGCGATTCGCAGCCTCCAGTCTAACTGAGTCGCGGAGATTTCATGACCTCTTCGTGGGGGAATAGACATGGCTGAAGCCGGCAAAGTCCGCGACCCGCCAGCCCTCCCCTTCGCGGGTCAGATAATCCGGCCCGATCGGCGACTTGCCGTGGCCGCCGGGTATATCCAGCACATAGGCGGGCTGGGCCAGTCCGGAAACCCGCCCGAGCAGGCCCCGCATCAGCGCCCGCCCTTCCTCGATGGTGGCGCGCAGATGCGCTGTCCCCGGCGCCAGATCGGCGTGGTGCAGATAGTACGGCTTGACGCGCAGTTCGACAAACCCGCGCATCAACGCCGCCAGGGTTTCCACGTCGTCGTTGACCCCTTTCAGCAACACGCTCTGGCTGATCATGGGGATGCCCGAGTCGACGATGCGCGCGCACGCCGCGCGCGCGCCCGCGTGCAGTTCGCGCGGGTGATTGGCGTGCAAGGCGACATAAATCGCGCGGGGAAAACGCTTCAACGCCGCGAGCAATTGCGTGGTAATTCGCGCGGAATCCACAACCGGCACGCGCGTGTGAAATCTCACGACTCTCACATGCTCCATGTCGGCAAGCTCCGCCATGATCTCGCCCAGCCGCCGCGGCGCCAGCATGAAGGGATCGCCGCCTGTCAGGATCACCTCCCAGATTGAGTCCGTGCCGCGTATGTAGTCGAGCGCGCGCGCCGCTTTTTCCGGCGAAAGCGCGGCCTCGCCCCCCGGTCCGACGCTCTCCCGGCGAAAGCAAAATCGGCAATAGACCGGGCAAACCAGCAGCAATTTCAACAGCGCGCGGTCGCGATAACGATGCACGATTCCCTCGACCGGGGAATGCGCTTCATCGCCGATGGGATCGGCGAGGTCGTCGGGGCTGGTGGCGAGTTCGGCCGC
>JANYDZ010000648.1 GCA_025363375.1 Hyphomicrobiales bacterium | reverse complement strand
GAGCGAACTCGGGTTGCTGTAAACGGCGCTTGCGCCGAACCGGGAAAGCGCCATATCTGCGCTTCGGCCTGGCTCGAAACCACCGGGATGGCGCGTGCTGTTGCAATTTATCGTTTTCGTCATGGTGATGCTGCTGTTGCTTTACGGCAAGAGCTTCTTTGCCGGCGCGACGAGATCCGGCTTGGAAAAAATGGGGAAGTCCACCGGCGGGGTCGCGGCGCTGGTCTTCGCCCTCGTGCTGTTCATGCGCGGGCATATGGAAATGGCGATTGCCGTAGGCGGATTTGGCCTGTTCCTTCTGGGCTATCTCAGCAATCACAAATGGGCGGATATGTTTCGGGGGCTCACTGGCGCGCCTCCGGAGACTGGTGGGGAGCCGCCTCCGTCCGGGCAACAATCGATGGCGCGACGCAGCGCCATGAGCGTCGACGAAGCTTACGATGTTCTGGGGCTGGCAAAAGACGCGTCGCGCGAAGACATTGCGGGCGCGCACCGCAGGTTGATGAAGAAGTTGCACCCCGATCTCGGGGAGACTTCCAACCTCGCGGTCCGGGTCAACGAGGCGCGGGACGTATTGCTCAATGGGCGTGGGTGATGGCGGCTGGAATGTTTCAGACGCTGATTTCGACGGCTGGATTGCCCGAGGGCGCCGCGCAGATGATGGTAATCGCGACCCGGGGCGCGTTGATGCGCGCCGTCGTCGAGCGATGGCCGAGCAACAGGCCGATGAGGTCCCTGGGTTTGCGCAAGGCGCCGCGCGAGAGGACTTCGCTGGCCTGTGCGACGCGCGCTTGCAGAAACCGTCTGCCAATCACGCTGGGGCGGGGAAGCCGGAGCGAGTTTTCGGGCAGGCCAGGAAAATATTGCATCGCAATCATCGTCAAACTCCACACAAAGCGGTATCAGCGAGGTCGGCGTCAGATCAGTTTTTCGTGGCGAAACAGGCAAATCCGGTGCGCCTCAGGCTTTTGCAGGCGGCGTCGGCCTGATTGTCGTTGAGGCCGGCGAAACGGGCGCGGAACAGGGTCTCGGAGCCCTTCTGAACCTTTTCGGTAAAGCCCGTGGCGCCAGCCAGGGCGGGATTGCCGCTCTTTGCGCGGGCAAGCAATTCACTGGCCTTGCCCAATTCCGGGGTGGCGCCGATCTGGATCATCATGCCGCTGCGTGCGACGGCGGGGCGGGCAGTTTCGGTTTTCGCGATTGGAGCGGGCGCGGGCTCTGCCCTGGCGATCTTGACGGTTTCAACCGGACGTGGCGTTTGTTCCGCCCGCGCTGTGGATTTTGCGGGCTGGCCGGAAGGGCCGGCGACCCAGCGCATGTTGCCTGGAGTTGCGGTGGGCGTCGCTGCGGCGCTGGCGACAACCGGACGGGTCGAGCCATCAGCGTATATCTGGCGCCGCTCGGGAATAGAGGCGACCTTTTCATCAGGCGCGCGCAAAGTACCGGCGACGACAGCAGGACGCGGACGGTCCAGGCCAGCGGAAGCAATGAGGGAGGTCGAGGGCGCAAGAGCCGCAGCGGCCATGGTCGGCGTTGCGAAGGCGAGCGCCCGTGACGGTTCGGGGCGTGGCTGCGGCGCCGGGGCGAACAGCGCGACGGGCCTGGGCGCTTCGATGCGGGCGACCGGCGCTGCGCGGACGGGTTCGGGACGCTCAAACGGTTCGTTGCGGGCGACTTCAACACGCTCCTGCGCCGGATTTTCGGTGATTGCCGACGCCGTGCGGACAGGCGAGGCGGTTTCCAGATGCTTGTCAACGAGGCCAGCCATGATCTGGTCGCGGGCGCGGCCGGACTTGCCGCCCAGCACGACGGAAACAATACGGCGATTGCCTACCCGGGCTGATGTCAGCAGGTTGAAGCCGGACGCGCGGGTATAGCCGGTCTTGATGCCGTCAACGCCTTCCACGCGGCCGAGGAGATGGTTGTGGTTCCTCATGTTTTGTCCGCGGAATGCGAAATTATGTGTTGAAAAATAAGCAAAATACTTTGGAAACCGCTCCTGGATGGCGCGGCCAAGGATGGCAAGGTCGCGGGCCGTCGTCACCTGATCGGGATCGGGCAGGCCGGAGGCATTTTCATAATGGGTACGGGTCATTCCCAACGACTGGGCCTTGGCCGTCATCATTTCAGCGAAACGTTCTTCTGTTCCGCCGACGGTCTCGGCGATGGCGGACGCGATGTCGTTGGCCGATTTCGTTACGACAGCCTTGATGGCGTCCTCGACCTCGATGGTGGAGCCAGGGCGAAGGCCGAGTTTCGAAGGAGCCATCGAGGCGGCATGATTTGAAATGCGGATTTCAGAATCGAGACGCAGCCGGCCCTTTTCCAGTTGTTCGAACAGCATATAGAGCGTCATCACTTTCGTGATGGAGGCGGGATGGCGCAGCTCATTCTCGTTTTGGGCGTGCAGAACCCGACCGCTGTTGGCGTCCACAACAATTGCCGCATAGGGCGGCGTGTAAGGCTGATAATGACGGGAAATGTGCTGACGGCGATGGCGGGAACGCGCTTCAGCGCTGCTCACATCCACAAAAGTGCCCGTCATAACCAGTCCGACCGTGGCCAGAGTGGAAAAAAGCTGACGACCGCGAACGCCGACGAAACGCTGAATCATACTCAAGCCTCGAACACGCAACAGGCCACCGTGAAGGACAGTGGCGTAAACAACACAGTGTCCAAGGCTACGGGATTGCGGTTACGCCAGAGTTAATGGCGGGCCTTTAATGTGCATTTTAACCTGTCAGGGCACTGATCGGACTTCCGGCTGGTTCCGAATTAAAATTTTTGCTGCATCGCAACATTTTTATTGACATTTTTTGTGCAGTGCGTATATTGCCGCTGTTCCCGCCGGACATCTTTCCGCGCCGGGATTGTGTCATGGCCGTACTGGCCCAATTCAAAGGCAGCAAAAATGTTCAAGAACATCGAAGACGTCCAAGCTTTCGGCAAAGAGCAGATGGAAACTGCGACCGCCAGCGCCACCACCTGGACCATGGGCGTTCAGGAAATCGCCGCCCAGACCAGCGACTACTCAAAAAAGTCTTTCGAAGCCACGCAGGGCCTCGTTGAGAAGCTGATCGGCGTCAAGACCCTCGACAAGGCGATCGAAGTTCAGACGGATTTCGCCAAGACCGCCTACGAAGGCCTCGTTGCCCAGTCCACCAAGATCGGTGAGCTCTACGCGTCGCTCATGAAGGACGCTTTCAAGCCGGTCGAACAGGCTTTCGCCAAGGCTCAAGCTGGCGCCAAGTAATACAGTCAGCGCAAGGAGCGCGATGTGCGGGTAGAATCCGCGTGTTGCACTGCGGAAATGTCAAGGGTCTGGCTCGCGCCGGACCCTTTGTTTTTTTGCGCTCAAATCCGCGTTTGACGCAATCTTGCCACTGGCGCGGGGCGACGAGGCCCCATAGATTAGCGTCTGAGCGATCTTGAACCCCCGCTCCCAAGCCAGACCCGGCCAAGGGCTGGCGGCACCGGCCGGCGGTTGGCGGGGGACTGAAGGGACAGACAGCGGTGAGCAGCAGGCGTATTTCGCAGACAGGTCGTTCCGGGAGCCGGATGCCCGGCGCAGGGGCTTCCGGTCGCGCCGAAGTGCGGAGCGCCCGTGAGCCGCGTCGGGGCGGCGAGGGGGGGCCTGGGTCGGGCACCGCGGTCATTACGCGCACGCGGGTTCAGACCAAAAAGCCCGACATGTACCGGGTCTTGCTGCTCAACGACGATTACACGCCGATGGAATTCGTCGTCACGGTCCTGAAAAAATATTTTCACAAGGATGGCGATGCGGCGACACGGATCATGCTCCATGTTCATCAGAACGGCGTCGGGGAGTGCGGCGTCTACACCTATGAAGTCGCCGAGACCAAAGTGACGCAAGTCATGGACTACGCCCGCAAGCACCAGCACCCGCTCCAGTGCATCATGGAGAAAAAGTGAGGCCCCCCGCTCATGCCGTCATTTTCAAAAAACCTTGAACAATCCCTGCATCGCGCGCTGGCCATCGCCAACGAGCGGCGTCACGAATACGCGACGCTCGAGCACCTGCTGCTGAGCCTGCTCGACGACACGGACGCGGCCGCCGTTATGCGCGCCTGCTCGGTGGATCTTGACGCATTGAAGCGGAACCTTGTCGAATACATCGACACGGAACTTGAGAATCTCGTGACCGACGGGCGCGAGGACGCAAAGCCGACCGCGGGTTTTCAACGCGTCATCCAGCGCGCGGTCATTCACGTGCAATCGTCGGGCCGCGAGGAAGTCACCGGCGCCAATGTGCTCGTGGCGATTTTCGCCGAACGCGAGAGCCACGCCGCCTATTTCCTGCAGGAACAGGATATGACGCGCTACGACGCCGTCAATTACATCAGCCATGGCATCGCCAAGCGGCCCGGTCTTTCGGATACGACGAAGACGCCGAAGGGCGCCGAAGAGGAGCCCGAGCACCGCGACGGCAGGGCGGAGCGCGAGGCCCCGGTCGACGGCAACAAAAAGAAGGACAGCGCGCTCGACGCCTATTGCGTCAATTTGAACAAGAAGGCGCGCGATGGACGCATCGATCCTTTGATCGGGCGCGAGCAGGAAGTGCAGCGCACGATTCAGGTTCTGTGCCGCCGGCAGAAGAACAATCCGCTGCTGGTCGGCGATCCCGGCGTCGGCAAAACAGCGATCGCGGAGGGGCTTGCGCGCAAAATCACCAAGGGCGAAGTGCCGGAAGTGCTGGCGGGCGCGACGGTTTTCGCTCTCGACATGGGCACGCTTCTGGCGGGCACGCGCTACCGCGGCGACTTTGAGGAGCGCCTGAAGCAGGTCATGAAAGAGATCGAGCAGCACAAGAGCGCGATCCTTTTCATCGATGAAATTCATACGGTCATCGGCGCGGGCGCGACCTCGGGCGGGGCCATGG
>JANYDZ010000643.1 GCA_025363375.1 Hyphomicrobiales bacterium | reverse complement strand
TTCCGCGCATGCTCATCGACTACCCCTTCGAGACGACGAAGGCCGCGACGAACCTTATTTTCAACGGCGTAACCACGCGTTGTCCCGATATCAAGTTTTTGCTTTCGCACGCCGGCGGCACATTGCCGATGTTGGCGCACCGCATGGCGATCTTCGACAAGCAAACGCATTTTAAAGACAATTACCCCGAAGGCGCGCTGGCGCATATTGCCCGGTTTTATTACGACACGGCGCTGTCGGGACATAAGGCGCCGCTCGATGCGATGCGCGCTTTCGCGCCGGACACGCAAATTTTGTTTGGAACCGATTATCCCTATATCGCGCCGGAAATCGCGGTTGCGGAGACCGCCGGTTTCGACGCGTACAAGGGGTTTGACGCCAAGGGACGCGCGCTGGTGGAGCGGGGCAACGCGGCGCGTTTGTGGGCGCGCTTCGCCAAAAGCGCCGCGTGAGGATTGCAATACAAGTCCAGCGCCGGTGTTCCGGCGCGACCTCCTTCAGCTTTTGCGAGGCGGCCGTGGCGAGGTCGGCAGCGGTAATTCCGGCCAGTTCGACGCGAGAGCGGAAATGGCTTCACGCGCCGATTTCGCGGCGTCGGCAGCGCCGCCCATGGCCTGAGCGACCTGCGGGGTAAATTGCGCCGTCGTCGTTGTGAGCGCCTGCTTCGGCGGTTCTGGTTTGCGGCCAAGGAACCACCAGGCGAGCGCCGCGACAATCAGGGCGCCTGCGATCCAGAGCCATCCAGGAAGGCTGAACGACGCCGCCTGTGTTGCGCTTGGCGCTATGTCCACGTTCGCCGCCGCCATGCTTGCCGCACCCGCCATTCCGGCGATCGCGTCCTGAGCTTTCTTCGCCGCTCCCTGGCCCATGCCGCCCAGGTTTGCGAGCCCCCCGTCCGATTCGAAAGTCGCGGCTAGCCCTGCAGGCATGGCTGCGGCAACGGCGTCTTTCTGGTTGGCGAAGAGGCTGGCGAGGCCGCTGGCGTCGATCTTGCCGCCTGGAACTTGCTGGCCAATAGTCCCTATGACCGCCGGCGCAAGGAACCCGAGCACGGATTTTGCCACGGTGGCGTCAGCGCCGGCATAGCTGCCAAGGACGCCAGCGAGCGCGTCGTATCCTTGGTCGCCAAAGATCCCGCTCAACATCCGGCCGCCTTGCGTCAAAAATCGCAGCTCTTCGGCGCCGCCGATGGAATCGGCGAGTGCGTCCAGCGTGTTCGGGCCTTGCTGCTCTAGAATGTCGGAGATGTTTTTGGCGCCCCCGGGTGTCGCGGCGGCGCGGCCAAGGCCAGCCAGAACGGTCGGCAGGCCGGCTGAGATGAGTTTGCCGACGACGCCATGGTCGAGACCCAGGGACGAGGCTAATTTGGCGGTCAAGTCAGGCGTGATGAATTGGCGGGCAATTGAAAGGAGATCGTCGGACATGGTTCAGCTTTCCGGGTATATGAAATAAACAATCAAATTTTGCGGCGTGCCTCGGGCGCGCGGGGTCAGCTTTGGCTCAGGGCGAGTTTCGACTTGAGCTTGCGTCAATCCCGTCGGTCCGTTCACGCATCGAACGCCGTCTCAAGAACAGTTGCAAGCTGAACAATATATGAACGTGTTCCATATATCATGACCAGGCCGCGTCGACGCGCTTAGGCCAGGTCCAGGAATTGACGGGATCGACGACCTGGTTGCGGACTGAATTGACACGACGGTGTCATGAAGCGAAAAACATGGCTGATGTTCCTGACCTTTTTCACCGCTCTCAAGGCCGCGCAGGTTCCCGTTACGCTGCGCGAATATCTTGACCTGATGAACGCGCTTGAGCGTGATCTCGCGGACAAGAAAATCGAGGACTTCTATCATCTCTCCCGCGCGTTGCTGGTGAAAGACGAGCGCCATCTCGACCGCTTCGACCGTGTGTTCGGCGCGACTTTCAAAGGGCTTGAATCGCTGTTGGAAGCCATGGAGAAATCAGACATCCCCGCGGAGTGGCTGAAAAAGCTCGCCGAAAAATATCTGTCCGACGACGAAAAGAAGCAGCTGGAAGTCATGGGCTGGGAGAAGCTCATGGAGACTTTGCGCAAGCGCCTCGAAGAGCAGCGGGGCCGCCATCAGGGCGGCTCGAAATGGATTGGCACGGCGGGCACCTCGCCATTCGGCGCCTATGGTTACCATCCCGAAGGCGTGCGCATCGGCCAGGACAAGAACCGCAACAACCGCGCGGTGAAAGTGTGGGACAAACGCCAGTTCAAAGACCTCGACGGCGAAGTCGAGCTCGGCACGCGCAATATCAAGATCGCGCTGCGCCGTTTGCGCCGTTTCGCGCGCACGGGCGCGCCCGACGAACTCGATCTCGACAACACGATCAGGGGCACCGCGGAGAAAGGCTGGCTCGATGTGCGGATGCGCCCGGAGCGGCGCAACGCCGTGAAGGCGCTCTTGTTCTTCGACATCGGCGGCTCCATGGACTGGCACATCAAGCTCGTGGAGGAATTGTTTTCCGCCGCGCGGGCGGAATTCAAGCGCATGGAGCATTTCTACTTCCACAACTGCCTCTATGATTTCGTGTGGAAGGACAACGCGCGGCGTTATTCAGAGCGCACAACAACATGGGATGTGCTGCGCACGTATCCACACGACTACAAAGTCATCTTTGTCGGCGACGCCTCAATGTCGCCTTACGAGATCACCCAGCCCGGCGGCTCCGTTGAATACAACAACGAGGAGCCGGGCGCCGTGTGGCTCGAACGCGTGAAGCGCGCGTTTCCGCATATGGTCTGGCTCAATCCGGCGCCGCGCGAGCAGTGGATTTATACGCAATCGATCACAATGATCGAACGCGCGCTTGAGGGCCGCATGTTTCCGCTGACGCTCGACGGGCTCGAGGGCGCGATGCGGGAGCTGACGCGGTAGACGCTGCTCACTCGCGCACGATCAGCACCGAACATTTTGCGTGGCGCGCGACTGTTTTTGCATTGGAGCCCATCAGGTAGGTCGACATCGACGGCCTGTGCGAGCCGATCACGATGAGGTCGGCGCCCCACTTTTCGGCTTCGTCGAGAATCTCGGGATAGATCGCGCCCGAGCGGACGATCCAGGATACGCGATCCTGCTTGAAAGGAAGTTTGGCGGTCAGCGACTTCAGATCGGTTTCAGCCGCTTGTCGCTGTTCCTCGTCGAAACCCTCGGGGATGTAGTCCATATAGGTTGCGGGGATGACCTGTTGCACATTCAGCAAGCGCAGCGCGGCGCCGGATGCTTCAGCGAGCTGCATCGCTTTTTCGAGAGCGGGTCTGGCAATGTCGATGTCGGAGAGATCGACGGGTACGAGAATCGTTTTGAACATTCAGGCCTCCTGAAGCACAAGCAACCCTTGTATAGATATCAACCGCGACGACCTTTGCGTCAAATCAAGTCCGGGGCGGGCGTTTTTCTCGATCCGACACGCTATCCCCGGGACTTCGCGACCTCGTCAATGTGCGCCGCAATGGCCTCGTTGCGTTCCATCAGCGCGTGCAGATCGCGGGCGTCGAGCACGAGCAGCTTTGTGGCTTCGACAGCGCGCACGTTGGCGTTGCGGCGCGTGCTCTGGAGGAGGGCGCGCTCGCCGAAGAACTGGCCTTCACCGAGGTGG
>JANYDZ010000545.1 GCA_025363375.1 Hyphomicrobiales bacterium | reverse complement strand
CAGGGCCGATCCCTCGCCAGGGTCAAGGCCACCGGACGCGCCTATGACAGCGATTGGGTGCACGTGTTCACGATCTCCGGCGGCAAGCTGAAGCGCTTCCACGAATTCTACGACACCGCGGCGATCATCGCCGCCCTGCCGGCGAAGTAACCGTCCACTCGCATCGTTGCATCGCCGCGCCGGCATTCGCGCCGGTCAAGCCTGCATGCCTTTGACGACCTGCTCAACCCGCAACCCACGCAAGGAAAATCCCATTCATCTATTTCAGGGCATCATCCAGAACGAAGGCCGCGACTACACCAACTGGTCGCTGACGCGCAGCACGATATCGCGCGGCTGAACCACGTCGTCGCCGCGACCCACAAATTCACCATGGCGTTTCAGGCGGAGACCGGCTACGCGCCGAACGGCGGGGCAACCTGTTTTGTCACGCGCCCGGAGACGTCGAAGAAGCCCCACGGCCTCTATTCCGACGGGCCCGGCGTCTCCTTTTCCTTCGATCCGTTCTGCTCCAATCCGGACGACCCGCGCTGGCGGCGTTTTGCGGAGGAATACAACAGGTTCGCCATCGCCGATCTGGGCGCGCGGGTCTCGCCGATCCAGACCTAATGGCTGCGCCCCGGCGATGTCGCGATTCCCAAAACACTGGCCCGACCGCGTTTCACGACGCCCTTTTACGAGCAGTTTCTGAACTGACGCCGGGACCTGCCGGGCGGAGGGACCGCAAAATAACCGGTGGTTGCGGCGCCCCTCACCGCCACTCGTCCACCTTCACGCTCGTCCTGTAGCGCGCGCCCATCATCGACCAATAGCCGTTGGACTCGCCGCCGACGACAACGACGTTGAAATCCTCTTCCTGAAACGTGTTGATGAGTTCGTCCGGCGCGGCCTTGAGTTTTGTCGCCTGCGGCTCTTCTCCGCAGGTGGCGCGGGGATAAATGTAGTTCTGCACAAGTTGCATGTCCCAGTAGCGGGCGGCGGGCATGCGCGCGGTTTCCCACAGGAAGCGGATGAGCTTTTCCTTGCTGTCGAACCGGCCGCGGTCGATGAATTGCCTGGCGGTGATGGGATCGAGCAGCAGGCACGGCGCCGTCGTCATGTCGATGCCGGTGAGCATGTCGCGCACATGCTCGCGCCAGAACGTTTCGCGCAGGCCCAGACCAAAGGTCTGCGAACGGCACCCGTAGAAGACGCTGACGACGCTGTCTTTGGCGTCAAAGCCCTTCTGCACATGCAGGGGGGTCCACGGGCTGCGCTCCTCGTTCTCGGCGAAGGTCACGCTGTTGTAGGCGAGGTTGTTGCCCTGCGAACCCATGAAGGTTTCGCCGGGCACGGAGCCGCCCTGCAGGTTTTGCGAGAGCAGGCCAAAGGCGCGGCCGATGGTGGCGTTCGCGTGATTATAAGGTCCCATGGCGCCGATCCCGCAATTCATGCCGAGCTCGTTGCGAATGGGGCCGTTGACGACGACCATCGCCGCCGCTGAACTTGACGTCGAACCCCGCGCGGAAACCTGCGCGTGGGCGAGCGCGAGAATGAGCGGGAAATATTCGGGCTTCGCGCCGGCCATCACGGCGTTCACCGCGACTTTCTCGACCGTGTACTCCCACAGGCCGCGGTTGGCGGTGGGCTGCATGCGGCCGACGACTTCATCGGGCTTGCGCTTTGTGTGCGCGAGCATGGCCGCGACGCGCTCGGGCGTCGGCAGCACGATGGGCAGGAAATCCGTCCAGCGGTTTTTCTCGAACATGGCGCGCAGATTGTCTTCGGTGTCGGGCTCGCAGGCGCGCGGCGTGGAACGATCCGCGGGAATGCTCGAATCCGCGCCGAGGCCTTGCGTCAGCGCCTCCACCACCTGCTGCATCACCGGTCGTCCGGACACCGGGTCCTTGCCCTGCACATAGCCGCGCAATTCCGCCGCCGACTTGCCCATGACGGGCTGCGGCACAAAAACGCAATCAAGGCCGGGCAAGCCGCCGACCCGCGCGGTGGAGCGCACGACCTTGTCGAAGATGTCGGTGTGCAGGGCGACGGTGGGCACGCCGTATTTGTTCTCGAGGGTGATGGCGTGCGTCGTCACGGCGGGCGCGCAGGTGGAGCAATGGCCGACGCCGACGATGGCGGCGTCGCCGTTCTGCTTGATGGTCTCCCAGGTCAGCGGGTCGTCGTGGCCGTAGTAGTTTGTCAGCGAGATCATGCGCGTTTCCACGCGCGGCATTTTTTCGGCGAACCAGTCCTTCACCTGTTTGAGCAGCTCGATGGAATCGTCGAATCGGCAATCGACGAGGTAGATGATTTTGCCGTCGAGCGAATCGAGCCGGCGCGCCGCCTGCTTTCTGGTGATCTTCGGCGGAAAGCCCACGGGATTGAGCACGGTAAGGCGCGCGGCGCCTTCGACAACAGCTTTCTGATCGTCCATGGTCCGCTCCCGTTGTGTTGACAGCGCTGTCTTATGCGGCAAGGTGGCAACCTATTGACCGCCTTTCCCGGCGTCAAATTTGCGCCAATCCACACGGAGAGATCGATGAACCGTCCGTTGGGCCTGATTTTTGCCCTGCTCGCCGGCGCCTGGCCCGCCCGCGCGCAGGATTCCGAATGGGCGAAAGTCGTCGCGGCCGCGAAAAAGGAAGGCAGCGTCGCCGTCTATTCCGCGCTCAGCGGCCCCCCGCAAATCGAGCGCGCCAAGGCCTTCGAAAAGCAATACGGCATCCGCGTCGATCACTTTATCGCGCGCGCCAGCGAAGTCGTGGAGCGCATCCGCATTGAACAGACCTCGAAGCGCGCCAATGGCGACATATACATTTCATCGCCGACCTCCCTGCCGCTGCACAAACAGGCCGGCAATATCCAGGCGATGATGAACGTGCCGGCGATGGCGACGTTGCGCGACAATCTTGAAAGCGACGGCAACGGCGTTCCCGTGTGGATTCCGCCCTACGGCATTCTCGTCAACACGAACCTCGTAAAGCCCGAAGAATTCAAAAGCTGGAGGAACCTTCTCGACCCCAAATGGAAAGGCGGGATTCTCTCCGACGATCTGAGCCTCGGCGGCGCCGGCGGCGCCATGTTCGAGGCGACGTACAAAGCCTATGGGCGCGGGTACCATGAGGCCCTCGCGAAACAGCAGCCGTCCGTCACCCGCAACAACCGCGAAGCCGAGCGGCGCGTCGCGCGCGGCGAATATCCCGTTTATATCCCGCAGCAATTGCCCTATGCGCTGGCGCTGAAAGGATTGCCGGTCAAAATGATCGTGCCCGATGAAGGCGTCGTCTACGCGTTCGCCCAATTCGCGCTGCTCACGGGCGCGCCGCATCCCAACGCCGCGCGGCTGCTGACGCAGTTCATGCTGGAGCCTGAGAGCCAGCTCTATTTCGGCAATTCCGGCGTGATCCCCGTGGTGAAAGGCGTCGCGGAAAAGACCAACGACGACGCGCGCCCCTATATGTTCGCGAAGATGTTCGGCGGCGGCACGTTCGAGCACCAGGAGCGACTGCTGAAAATCGCGGCGGAGATTTACAAGTAGGCGCCGCTTCATAGGATTGACGGCCGCGCGGCTCAAGGCCGTTGCGATTGTTCCCTCTGCATTGCGCCCACCGCCTCCACAATCCGCTCCGCCCCCGTTCCCGGCGGCAGAAAGCCGACGTATTTCCCGTCGCGCCCCAAAAGAAAAATGAAACTCGTGTGGTCGATGGCGTATTCCC
>JANYDZ010000342.1 GCA_025363375.1 Hyphomicrobiales bacterium | reverse complement strand
GATCGACCGGCCGGGATTGAAGCCCTGCGGACCGATGAGGTGCGTGTTGCCCTCCTCGATGAAGGTCCGCGTGATCGCATAGGGTCCATCGCCATAGGCCGACGGGCGCATGTAGACGCCCTGATCGGTGATGGCGCGCCGCGCGCTTTCCGGACCAGTGGGTTCGGGAAAAAGTCCTGCTCGACAATGTCTCGGCATCCGACGCGACGCTTGTGGAGCACGAGGGTCGCTTGTGGATATTCGCCTCCATCAACGACGCGGACGAATCGACATGGGACGCGTTGGGACTTTTTTACGCCGACGAACTGCATGGGCCGTGGCGGGCGCATCGCGCCAATCCCGTGCTGATCGACGCGGGTTGCGCCCGCCCAGGCGGGCATATGGCGCGGCGGGGCGGTCGGCTCCTGCGCCCGGCGCAGGATTGCCGGGGGGGCTATGGCGCCGCATTAAGTCTTTGCGAGGTCGAGCAACTCGATCCAGAGACGTTTCGGCAAAAAATTGTGGCGGGCCTCGCGCCGCCCGCGGGGTTGCGCGCGCGCGGCGCCCACACGCTGAACGCCAGCGGCGGATTTGAGGTGATTGACCTCTGTTCGCCGCGAATTTAACAGTTAATAACGAAATTTGCGCGAGACTCCCGCACATTGAGACGGGAGTGTCCCAGGCGGGACTGATTGATGCGCAAAACCATTTTCCACGAGGACTGGTGGCTTGACGCAGTGGCTCCCGGCCAATGGCGGGAGGTCGCTTGCGAGAGAGGCGGCGCAAATGTCGGCGTCCTGCGCTTTCTGGAGCGTCGCCACAGCGGCATGAAGGCCTGCGTGATGCCGCAACTGACGCGTGTGCTCGGCCCTGTCGTGAAAGCGCTGGCCGGAAAGTCCGAATCGCGGTTGCGTTTCAACCATTCGGTGATCAGCGATTTACTCGCTGCAATCGGCGACTTTGAACACGTCGAGATGACGCTGGACCCCGCCTGCGTCGATCTTACGCCCTTTCTGGAACGGGGATGCGAAATCGGCGTGTTGCAGACATTCCTGCTCGACTGCACGCAACCGATCGAAAAATTGTGGACGGGTCTGCGCGACAAGACGCGCAACGTCGTGCGGCGCGCGCGCGAGAAACTGATGGTCAAGGAGCTGGACGACGCGCAGCTTTTCACCAGCTTCTACAAAGCCAATCTCGACGGCGAAAAAGCCTATTTCGACCTGCGGCTCGTGGGATCGATTTTTACGGCGGCGCGGGCGCGCGGCCAGGGCCGGATTTTGGCGGCGATCGACGGCGCGGGCATGGTGCACGCCAAGGTTTTTTTGGTTTGGGATGATCGATACGTCTATTATTTTCTTTCGACCCGCGACAGAAAAGCGGCGGATATCGGCGCGGTCAGTCTGCTGATCTGGAGCGGGATCGAATTCGCCAACCAGCGCGGATTGTGGTTCGATTTCGACGGAATCACCAATGATCCGCGTTTTCAGTTCATGGTCGGGTTTGGCGGCGAAATCGCGACCCGGTACAATGTAACGCGCACCACGGCGCTTTATGAGGCGCAAAACCAGTTGCGCAACGTGGCGCGCGCCATCCTCAAGCCGTCCTGGCTGCGGAGTTGAACCGTTCGGAGCGCCTCGCGCGCTGAAATCCGGGTATGACCGGAGCCATCCACGCCTAACCCGGGAACCGCGCTTGACCCGGCCCGCAGAGCAACGCATTTTGCTGGCGATGAATGAGTGGCGGAGACGGCAAATGCGTGTGCGGGTCCAAGTTTTGACCGGGGTTTTGGCTTGCGCGGCGGCGGCGCTGGCGCCCCGGGCCGACGCTCGCCCGTTGACGCCGGCCGAGCAACGCTACATTCCCTATTCCGCGCAACTGCCGAAATGCGACGATTTCAGCGTGGTTTCGACGCTGCAATCCCGTTTTGACCAGCGCGAGACTTATTACTGGAAATCCGGCCTCGAAATGACGCGGCTTGAGCGCATTCGGGAAACCGGTGTGCGCACGCCCGGCGTTGACTACATCCCGCGCCGGTATTGCGAGGCAAAATCGGTCATGAACGACCGTAAAACGCGCAATATCTACTATTCGATCGGGGAAGACCTGAACATGACCGGCGGAGACGCCATTCGCAGCGTGACGCAGAGCCTCACATTCGGCCTGCTTCCATGGGTCAAAACGAGTCCGATGGAAAACTGGGGCCTCGAATGGTGCGTTGTCGGCCTCGACCGCAATTACGCCTACGCCATGAATTGCAAGGCGGCGCGTCCCTGAGACGGGCCGGGGAGTTTTACGATGCCTGATTTCCAGCGTTTTGCCGCCGCCGCCATTTTGGCCGCCGCCATGCCGTTCCTCGGCGCGCCGACGGCGCAGGCGCAGTTCCGCCGCCCGGCCCAGAGCGAGGACTGCGTCCTCGACCGCTGTGGTCAGCGAGAGGGCGCCGCGCCGCAACGCCCCGACCAGCGCCAGGCCGCGCCCGACAATGACAGCGAGGGCAAGGACGCGCCGCCCGCGCCGCAACAGGGTTCGGCGTTCCGGCGCGGTCCCGCGGCCTCGACCGGTCGTTTTGATTTCTATGTTCTGTCGTTGTCGTGGTCCTCGGGCTTCTGCGCGACCAACGAGCGCGGCGGCGGCGCCAATCAGTGCGGCATAGGCTCCAATCTTGGCTTTGTGGTGCATGGCCTCTGGCCCCAGTACGAGCGCGGCTTTCCCAGCGATTGCGACGCGTCGGCCCGCCCGCCCACGCGCGTCGCGCTTGACGCGGCGAAAGGGTTGTTCCCCGACGAAGGGCTGGCGCGCTACGAATGGCGCAAGCATGGCACCTGTTCGGGCAAGTCGGCGCAGGATTATTTCGCCGATGTGAAATTTGCGCGCGAGAAAATACGAATTCCCAAGGAGTTTGAAAACCTCAAAAGCGAGGAGCGCGTCGCGCCGAGCGATATTACCCGCGCCTTCGAGGAGGCCAATCCGCGCATTCGGCCCGGCATGATGGCGGTGGGCTGCGCGAAAGGCGTGTTGCAGGAAGTGCGCGTCTGCATGACCAAGGACCTGCGCGATTTCCGGCCCTGTCCGGAGGTGGCGCGCGGTTCGTGCCGCTCGCGCGAAATTCGCGTTCCCCCGATACGCTGACCATCGTGAATTACCGCCACGTTTTTCACGCCGGCAATTTCGCGGATGTGTTCAAGCATATCGCGCTGGCGCGGGTGCTGACCTATCTCATGCGCAAGGACGCGCCGCTGCGCTATCTGGACACGCACGCGGGCGCGGGCCTTTACAAGACGGCGTCCGGCGACGCGCGGCGCACGGGCGAGTGGGCGGGCGGCGTCGGGCGCGTGCTCGACGTTGATATGCCCGCGCCCGCGCGTGATTTGCTGGCGCCGTGGCTGCGCGCCGCGGGGCTTGCAAGCGAGACAGCGCGGACAACCTATCCGGGCTCGCCCGTTCTGGCGCAACGCCTGCTGCGCTCGCAGGACAAATTGACCCTGTGCGAATTGCACGAGGCGGACGCGCGCGATCTGAAGCGCGCGGTTGGCCGCGACCGGCGCGTCAAGGCGCTTAATCTCGACGGCTACACCGCGCTCAAAGCCTATGTTCCGCCGGTGGAAAAGCGCGGGCTCGTGTTCATCGATCCGCCGTTCGAGGCGAGCGATGAATTTGCGCGCCTCGCGACGGCGCTGGAATCCGCTTGGCGGAAATGGCCGACGGGGATCTACATGGCCTGGTATCCGCGCAAGGATCTGCCGTCCGTCGCCCGGTTCAAGAAGACGTTGGCGGGCGGCGGGATGCGCCGCGTGATGTGCATAGAGGCGGATGTCGCCCATCCCGAAGCGGACGGCCCTCTGGCGGGCTCCGGCCTGGTGATTGTCAATCCGCCGCATGTGCTGGAAGCCGAAGCCCATGCGATCATGCCGTTCCTGACGCATGCGCTGGCGCGCGGCCCCAGCGCGGGCTGGCGGCTGGAATGGCTCGCCGGCGAACAGGCGATCGCTTAAAGCGCGATCTCTTAAAGCGCGATCTCTTAAAGCACTTGCCAAGCGACCGCGGATGCGCAACCCTTAAGGGTCAGGCACCGGGCTGAGGCGTTGAGGGCCGCGCACCATGTCGCAAACCGGAATCATCAAGTTTTTCAATCCTGAAAAAGGCTACGGCTTTATCAAGCCCGACGACGGCGGGCGCGATATTTTCGTGCATATCACCGCCGTCGAACAGGCTGGACTTACGACGCTGGCGGAGGGAGCCAAAGTGACGTTTGAGATCGAGCCCGACAAGAAGGGCAAAGGACCCAAGGCGGTCAATCTGAAGGTGGGATAGCGGCGCGCTTGCGTTGCGAGCCGCGGGCGCCGCACTTGATCCTTTGTTTTTTCGGGAGACTTTGATGATCCATGTGCGCATGGTTCCCGCTTCGCCGTTCGCGCGCAAGTGCCGCGTCGCGGCGGCGCATCTGGGCCTGTCCGACCGCGTGACGTTCGTCGACGCGCACGACGATTCCAACGACGCCCTGCGCAAGCGCAATCCGCTCAACAAGATTCCGGTGGCGCTGCTGGAGGATGGAACCGCGCTTTTTGACAGCGTCGTCATTCTTGAGTTTTTCGATCATCTGGCCGGCGGCGGCAAGATCATCCCTTCCGGGTTCAGGGCGCGCATGCGCGTGCTGACGCTCGAAGCGCTCGCCGACGGCTTGATGGATGCAACCATCCTGCTTGGCTACGAGGCGCGGTATCGCGAGCCGCATCAATATTCGCAGCGCTGGCTCGATCATCAGCGGAGCAAGATCGACGGCGCGCTGGCCTATCTCGAGGCGGCGCCGCCGAATGGCGACATCGACGCGGGAACCATAAGTCTCGCGTGCGCGCTGGGCTTTCTCGATCTGCGTCACGGCGGCGCGTGGCGCGCCTCCTGTCCAAAGCTGGTGGCGTGGCTCGACGATTTCGCCGCGAAAGCGCCGTCCTTCGAGGCGACGCGCGCGGCGAAGTGATTTTCAATCCTTCGTCACGTCGTGTTCGAAAATCCAGTCGCGCGACAGCGGCGGCGGCGGCGGGATCATGCGGTTGTTGGCGAATTGACGGCGTGATTGCAGGGTCACGCGCGCGGTGCGCGGTTGGCGCTTCGCCACGAATTCGCGCAGGCCGGCTTCGGGATCATCGCGATGCCGGTCGAGGCAGGCGCCTATCACATAGCCGTCCTCGATCGCCATGTTGGCTCCCTGCGCCAGCGTCGGCATGGTTGGATGCGCGGCGTCGCCGAGCAGCACGATGCGTCCGACGCGCCATTCCGGGCGTGGATCGCGGTCGAAGATGCCCCATTTGAAGACCTCGCCCACGTGCGAATAAATCTCCAGCAGCGCCTCGTTCCAGCCCGCGTGCGCGGCGATCATCTCTTCCCTGCTCGACGGCGTCGTCCAGGATTCCTCGACCCAGTCCGCCGACACGTGTCCGCCGAAAATATTGAGCTGATCGCCGTTTCCGATGGGATAGCAGATCACGTGGCCGTTGGGCCCGAGCCAGCCGTGATACTCGTCGCGCGCCAGCGTCGTCGATCCACCGGGGCCAAACGCGCGCGGCACGCAATCGATCGGCACAATGGCGCGCCACGCCATCTGCTCCGTGTAGCGCGGTTGATCCGCGCCGAACAATTGTTGACGAATGGCGGAGCGTATCCCATCCGCTCCGATGACAATATCGGCCTCGACTTCGCTTCCATCGGCGAATGTCGCGACCGCGGACGCGCCGCGCATGGCGGCGCCGGTGCAATGCTTGCCCGTGCTGACGCAATTGTCCGGCAATTGTTCGCGGAACAGGCGATGCAGATCGCCGCGGTGGGCGAGTGTGTAGGGCGCGCCGAATTTGGGTTCGTAAAATCCCTTCATGGGTTCGCGGTAGCGCAGGCTCGCGTCGTCCCATTTGATCGAGACCATGTTGACGGGCTCGAAAACGTTGGCGCGCAATCGCGCTTCAAGCCCAAGTCCGCGAAAGGCCTTGAAGCAATTGGGCCCGAGCTGGAGGCCCGCGCCGTATTCGCCCAGCGCCGGCGCGCGTTCGTAAACATGCGCGTCAAAGCCGCGTTGGCGCAGGGAGACGGCGGCGCATAAACCGCCCATGCCGGCTCCGATGACGACCACTTTAAGTTTGCGCGGCGTTGGCAATGCTTGCTCCCGGGTTCGTCGCCGCGCTTCTTCCCTGTCCTGCGCAAGCCGTCAAGCAGGCGCCGCGATCCACTCAGTGCGGCCCCCACGCCTTTTGCACCGCGGGCCGCGCGGCGATGGAATCATGCCAGCGCCGCACATTCGGATAGTCGGCAAGGCCGATGTCGTTGACGCCGTGCAGATGCGTGTCGGGATAAATGGAGATGTCGGCGACCGAATAGGCGCCCGCCACATATTCATTGTCGGCGAGGCGGCGGTCGAGCGTCGCCAGCATGTCCTTCAATACGGCGGTGTAATGGGCGATCGTCGGCGGATATTTCTCGGGCGAGCGCACCGCGAACTGGCCGAATTGCTGCGCCAGCGTGGTGAAGGTCGCCGAGCCCCAGAACAACCATTGATCGACCGCGAGGCGCTTTAGGGGATCGGCGGGATAGATGCCGTTGCCGGCTTTTTCTCCGACATAGCGCAGGATGGCGCCGGACTCGCAGAGGCTGACGCGTCGGCCGCCGGGGCCGTCGTGATCGACAATGGCGGGGATCTTGTGGCCGGGGCTGATCTTCAGATATTCGGGATGGAATTGCTGGCGTTCGCGGATGTTGACGGTCTTGACCGCGTAGGGCAGGCCGCTCTCCTCCATGCCCTGCCGCGCCTTGTAGCCGTTGTCCGTCGTCCAGAAATAAAGATCGATCATGATGTCCTCCGGGTTCCTTTTTTGAATTCACTCCGCGACAATATCGCGAATGCGTTTGACGACATAGTCCGGCAGAGCGTAGGCGGCGCCTATGTGACGCTCCATATCCTCGCCGCTCATCGGCGCGACGCCGGCCTGCGCGCGCGCCATTTCAGTCAGGAATTCGGGATCGGCGAAGGTCGTCATGAAGGCCTTGCGCAAAGCGGCGAGGCGATCCGGCGGCGTCCCGGGCGGCGCGATGTAAGGCCGCGCCAGCAGGGTCGGCAGAAAAATGACGTCGAGCGCGCGGCGGTCGTCCTCGTTGGGGATGAAATCCCTCGCCATGGGCACGCCGGCGGGAACCTCCGGCATGCGTTGCGGCGCCAGTTGCGCGAGGATGTTGATCGCGCCGTCGGTCAGCCATTGCGGACGAAAAGCGCGAATGCCCTCCATGTCCCACACGCGTCCCGCGATCTCGCCGCGTTCCAGCGCCAGCACGGCTTCGCGCGTGCCGGGATAACCGGTGATGATTTTCAATTTGTCGAGGCCGAGAATTTTCTTTACGGCGGCGGGCATCACATAGGTGTCGCCGGTCTTCGTCATGGCGCCGATGACGAGTTCGCTGGTTTTGAGGTCCTCGAATTTTTTCACCGGCGAGGATTTGAGGGAAAACAACACCGCCGCCGCGCTCACCGCGTTGGCGACGGGGGCATGTCCGGCCCTTTGAATTGCGCGCGGGAATTTGCGCCGTTGAAAAGCGGGTCGAAGATCAAGGCGGAATTCACCGCGCCGACGACAGTTCCGTCGCGCGGCGCGAGGCGCGCCAGATGATTGCCGAGCACCATCGTGCTGGCGCCGGGCATGTTGGAAGGCACAACGAGGGGATTGCCGGGCATGTGTTTCGATAGATGCTTGGCGATGGCGCGCGCGTAGAGATCATAGGCGCCGCCGGGCTCGTAGCCGATGAGGAACGCGATGGTCTTGCCGCGGTAGAAGCCGGCGACGTCTTGCGCATGGGCGGCGGCGATTGCGCCGATGCACAACAACAGCGAGAGGAAGAGGCGCTGGATCGGCATTTGAACAGGTCCTCCCTGGCGCGGGGAAATTGGCTCGGCGCGTCTTGCAAAGCAAATGGCGCGAGCCTGCGCCCGCGCCATCCGGTTCGTGCTTTCGCGTTTCAGCTCAGCGGCGGAATGCGCAGCACCTGGCCGGGGTAGATCAGGTCCGGGCTTTTGAGCATGGGCTTGTTGGCCTGGAAGATGACGTCGTTCTTGCCGCCCTTGCCGTGGCCGTATTGGGCTTCGGCGATCTTCCACAGGTTGTCGCCTTTGACGACCGTGTAGAATTTGGACTCGGGCTCGGCCTTCGCGGGCGTGATGTTGTTTTCGACCGTGGCGACGCCAATCGTGTTGCCGATGGCGATAGCGATTTTTTCCGCCTGCTCGGTTGAAGCCGTGCCGCCGGAGACGACGACCTTGTCGCCATCGACGGCGATCTGCACGTTCGAAGCGTCGAGGCCGTGCTTCTCGATTTCCTTTTTCAGTTCTTCGGCGGGCGCCGCCTTGGCTTCACTGGCGCCAAAAATCTTTGCGCCAACCGATTTGGCGAAACTCAAAAGTCCCATGACAATCTCCTTGCGCCGCCAGCGCGGCGACGAAATTCCACGCTAAGAGAAATTTGCGACGATGAAAAGGCGGGAGGCGTCGGTTCGCGCCGCTCTCCCGCCTCTATTCAGGCCTTGACTGCGGGGGAAGCGGTTGGCCTAAAAATGATAATTGACGCCGGCGCGCAACTGACTGGCGCTCAGGCCGTTGTCGGATAGGCGCGGCGCCGCGAAGATCGGTTTGGCGGCCAGACCGGTGTAGAGATATTCGGCCTTTGCCGAGATGTTTTTGCTGACGGCATATTCAACGCCGGCGCCGACCGCGAAGCCGTTGCTCCAGTTTCTGGAGTTGAAGCTCTGTCCGCCGGGCGGCAGAGCGGCGTCCGTCAAGGCGCTGCGGATCGCGCCGCCGGCATAACCGCCGGCGACGAACAACAGCGTGTTGTCGAATGTGTAACCGGCGCGGGCGCGCAGGGTCATGAGATTGGTCAGTCTGGAATAGGTGAGAACCGGGCCCGGGAGCGATCGCGCGCCCTTGACGCCGGTATAATCCCAGTCGCCCTCAAGGCCGAAGACCGCGGCGCCGAACTGCTGATTGTAGCCGAGCACGCCGCCGATCATGCCGCCGTTGGCCTTGCCGAACAAGGCGTCGCCGCCTTTGGTGAAATGGCCAAAGCCGTAGCCGGCGTTCAGGCCGGCGTAGAATCCTGTCCAGGTGAAAGCGGGGGCCGAGGCGAAGACGGGCGCGGGCGCCTCGGCGGGGCCGCGTCCCGGCAGATCGGCGGCGTTGGCTTGCGTCAGCGCCAGCGCGAGCAGGCTTGTCGTGGCGAAAAGGGCGGCTTTCATGAATTCTCCTGCTGGGTTGGGGACGAACGATCGAATTGTTCAGCGCGCGGGACGGGCGTTGCGTATATTGCGACGCGTGTCCCGCGTTCGATGGGAGGATGATTGCGGTTGAATGTGTTGCGTCGGCGGCGACAATGTTGTGATTTCCCGACGGCGTGAAGTTTGGTAAATTTTTAGTTAACCGTGTGTTTGCATGAATATGCGCGTGTGTTTGTTGGAATGCGGCAATGGCGCGCGGCGTCGTTGTTGTTTCGCGCGCGACAACGCGGCGGGGCCTTTCCATCACATGTCCGCCACAATCGGGCGCCGCAATCGCTTGCGGTTAAAAAGCGGGAGAACGATGATTGATCGCGGGGCGGAAAAGGACCTGTCATGGTGAAAGTTGAAACGGCGGGATGCGCGTTGGTGACGGGCGCGGCGCGGCGCATCGGGCGCGCCATCGCCGAACGCCTGGCGGGGGAGGGCCGCCCGGTTGTGTTGCACGCGAGCGCGCGTTCCGCGGACGACGCGCGAAAACTCGCCGACGATATTCTCGCCAAAGGCGGACGCGCGCGCGTGTTGATCGCCGATCTCGGCGACGCGGCCCAGGCGGGCGCGTTGATCGATCAAGCCGCGGCGGCGCTCGGGCCTGTGACGCTGCTCGTCAACAACGCATCCTTGTTCGAACCCGATGGCGCGGACAATTTCAACGCGGCGCGTTTCGACCGCTTTATGGCGGCCAATCTGCGCGCCCCCTTGCAATTGTCCTGCGCCTTCGCCGCCGCGCTGCCGACCGGCGTCGTCGGCTGCATCGTCAACATTCTCGATCAGCGCGTGTGGCGCCTCAATCCGCGTTACTTCTCCTACACATTGTCCAAGTCGGCGTTGTGGACGGCGACGCAGACGATGGCGCAGACTTTCGCGCCGCGCATCCGCGTCAACGCGGTTGGGCCGGGCCCCACCCTGGCGAATTCCGTCGATGGCGCGGAAGGGTTCGCGCGCGAGGCGGCCGCTGTGCCGCTCGGGCGCGCGGTGGAGCCCGCCGAGATCGCCGACGCCGTGATCTATCTGGCGCGCGCGCGCGGCGTCACCGGGCAGATGATCGCGGTCGACGGTGGGCAGCATCTCGCGTGGAAGACGCCGGATGTCGAGTGACGTTCAATCCGCCGTCGGCAGGCGGCGCATGGTGAATTCGATTTGCCCGTCGGCGAGTTCGCGCCATTGCTCGACTTCGGTCATGTAGGCGGCTTTGGGAAACCGCGCGAAAAATTCGCGGGCTTTTTCGCGCGCGTCGGGACGCGGCATGGTAAAGGTTTCGCGGCGCCAGGCGCTCGCCTGCGTCTGCCTGGCGCGGGCGAATCCGCGGCTGCGTTCGCCCAGGGCATGGGCGACGTCGGCGGGGCTTTTTCGCTCGAAACCCATGCGCAACTCCAACTGCGACCTGATCACTATAGCCGATCGCGGGGCGGGTGGGGAGTCCCTGGCCGTCAGTCGCTCGCCGACAATCCCTGGCGGAATGAACCGCGGCGGCCTGTTGGCGCCATGGACGTAAATCTACCACACAGCGTCACGATGGGGATAAGTTTTTAGTCCCGCGCGCGCTCCATCGCCTCGTCCAGGAGCCGGGCCAGCACGGCGGGATCATGGGGGAAACCAGCCCGGATCCAGTTCGCCTGCAGAATTTTCAGAATGCGGCCGATCTGCGTGCCGGGCCGCAGGCCGCGCGCCAAAAGGTCGGCGCCGCTATAGGGCAGGCGCGGTTCGGGCGTGTCGCGCAAAAACCGCCAGGCGGAGTTCCACGCGGGATCGTCCGCCGCCGCGCCGCTTTGCGCGTGCGCCAGCGTGATCGAATCGCAGGCGGCGAGGCGGCCTTGTTCGAAGAGAAACATCCGCAATTCGCGCGGTTGCGGCGCGGTTTTCCGCGCGTGCAATTTTTCCAGCGCCTGCGCGGCCCTTTCGGCGCGGATGAATTCGTTGTTGGAGAGGCGCAACAGATCGCGCAGGCGCGCCGCGTCTTCGCCGCGCATGACGCACAATGCGATGAAACGCAGCGCCGCGTCGGGTGGTTCGCCGCGCGCGGTTTCAATCGCGGCCGCGCGCGCCAGCCGCGCCGGCAGCGCGACGCCCGCAAGCAGGATTTGCAACAGACCGGCGCCGGACATGTCCGCGACGACGTCTGCGGCGCGGCGGGCGTTCAGAAGCTTGAACAATTCGGCGCGGATTCTTTCGCGCGACAGCGCGCGCAATCCTTCGCGTTCGGCGATGACCGCGTGAAAAGCCTCCGCGTCCATCGCGCCTTCGCCATAGGCGGCGTGGAAGCGGAAAAACCGCAAAATGCGCAGGAAATCCTCGCGAATCCGTTGCCGCGCTTCGCCGATAAAGCGCACGCGCCGCGCCGCGATGTCCGCAAGGCCGCCGGCGTAATCGTAAAGCGCGCCTTCCGCGTCGACCGAAAGCGCGTTGATGGTGAAATCGCGGCGCAGGGCGTCGTGTTCGAAACCACGGCCAAAACGCACCCTTGCGCGGCGGCCGTCGGTCTCCACGTCCTCGCGCAAGGTTGTCACTTCGAACGGCGTTCCATCGACGATCAGCGTGATTGTGCCGTGCTCGATTCCCGTGGGAATGGCGCGCAATTTCGCCGTCCGAGCGGCGCGGATGATTTCGTCCGGCGTCGCCGTGGTGGCGAAATCCACTTCATAAACAGGAGCTTGCAACAGGACATTGCGCACGGCGCCGCCGACGACGCGCGTCTCCTGCCCCGAGCCGTCGAGGGCGGCGAAGACGCGTCGGACGGCGGGATCATCGAGGAAGGCGGCGTTGGTCAGGCGTCCGTGCCGCGGATCGTTGGCGCTCATTCCCGATACAGTCTGAAATACATGTTGCGGAGCATGCCGGCGGTGGCCCCCCAGATATAGCGGTCATTCCAGGGCATGGCGTAGAATTGTCTCTGCGCGCCGGAAATTTCGCGTGTGTCGAGACGGTGGTTCGAAGGCTCCATGAGAAAGCTCAGCGGCACTTCAAAGGCGTCGTCGACCTCGTCGGGGTTGACGGCGAGTTCGAAGGGCGGGGTCACGATGGCGAGCACGGGATAAATGCGAAAGCCCGTGCCGGTGACATAGGCGTCGAGATAGCCGATGGGTTCTACATGTTGTTCCAAAAGGCCAATTTCCTCCCGCGCCTCGCGCAGGGCGGCGGCGATGGGGGAGGCGTCGGTCGCGTCTATCCTGCCGCCGGGAAAGGCGATCTGGCCGGAATGCTGGCGCAGTTTTGCGGCGCGTTGCGTGAGCAGCACAGTGGCGCCGTTCGGGCGCGCGACAACGGGCGCCAGCACGGCGGCGGGGGCGCCGCCCTTGCGCGCGGCGATATAATCGCCGGGATTCAGCGCATGATCGCCCCAGCGGTCGACGGCGTCGATGTCATGAGCGAGGCCGGCGGGATCGAGGCTCAGCCTGGCCGCGGCGCGCGCGCGCAGGTCGCGAACTGAAAATGCAGCGGCGCTCATGCGAGGTCTTCAATCTCCGAGGCCGCGATCATCGGGAAAAATTGTCCGGCGGAGGCCAGTCCATACATGGAGACGCCGTCGATGTCGCGGGTCTCGCCACGCGCCACGAGATCGTAGAAAAGCGGCCGGGAGACAAGCGCTTCAAGCCCGCCGCGCACGAGCAGGTAAGGCTTGAGCCCGCCGGAGGGGCCGGCGGCGAAGCGCAGGGGGTGGGCGGCGTCGGCTGTGACGCAATCATCGACATTGGTGCGGAACCGCAGAATCGGACCGTCGCGGGAATTCTCCACGGCCATTTCGACGGCGAGAAAAGGCGCGTCCTCGACCTCTACAAGGACCATTTCGACTGGCGTTACAAGTACATAGCGCTCAGGGTCACGGCGCAAGATGGTCGCGAAAAGCCGCGTCATCGCGGGCCGCAGAATGGGCGTGTTCTGGTAAAACCACGTTCCGTCGCGTGCGATCCTCATGCCGATATCGCCGCAATCGGGTGGATTCCACAGATGAACCGGCGGCAGGCCGCGCGCGCCGGCTTTGGCGGCGGACTGGCCGAGCGCCTCCAGCGCGCCCGGGAGTGGTGGGCGGGTTTCGGGGAGACGGTCCTCGGGGCGACGGGCGTCGTTGGGCATGAACTTGCGCCGATGATTGACGCGGCCTGTGTCGCACATTTCAAGCGCTGCGTCAGCGACGCGATTGGCGTTTTCGCGTGTTCGACGGCGCCGATCATACGCGCGGTTTTCTCACGCGATATTTTTGCATTTTCCAGCGCGCGCATTTTATGCGCAATTCATCGATTCGGTGCGCAAGAGCGCGCAACATTTCACGCGGGCAAAAAAGGCGCGGCGGCGGGGTCCCTGTCCGCAGGGCGCCGGGATGTTGCGAACATGTGGCGGCGCCCTGGCGTCATCGGCGCGCGAAAATAAAAATAGACGCGGTTGTTGACGCATTTCTTGATAAAGGTCCCGGCGGGAGAAAAATCTCCGGCCATTTGACCGAGCAGGGACCGCTCGACAATTTCCGCATAGTTGGTCTGGATCGGGAACGGCAAAGGCGACGCCATTGTGAAGCGCCCGGATGGACGTACCCACAAATTTGTATTTGCGGGTAAAGGCCGGGGTGTGATTTCTTTAGACGCGTCAACCTATTCCTTGCGAACGGCGATCCCCCTGTGGCGCCCGTGCGATATTCATTGTTTGCGCGACTTTCAACGCGTCCATTGGAGCGCGGCCGGGCGGTAAAGTTTGGCGAACCGGCAGGCTGTCAACCAAATTGCGCAAAAGACAATTTCATTGACAAATGCACGCGCTCACCACACTCTGGAGCCACGATTTCCGCGATTGCGCGGCCGCGGTTGATATTTCAAGCGAGTGCGTTTTATGAAACGTCCAGACTTCAAATCCGCGCTGGCGTTCTTCACAACCGTGCGCGGGGACGGCAGCGTCAAAGCGGTGGGCGATCTCATCGGCGGCAAGGTCAAGCAAAATATCGACGCGGGCACGTTCACCAACGCCTGCGCCCTGCGGATGAGCTATGTGCTCAACATGAGCGGCGACGTTATATCGTTGCAGGACGGCGCCAGCGTCACCGGCGCCGACGGCAAACGTTATATGTTCCGCGTCCGGGATTTGCGCCAATATCTTTTGAAACATTTTGGCAAGCCGGACCTGACAGTGAATAATCCCGAAGCCAAGGACCTCGCCGGCATGCAGGGCATTGTGGCGTTTGACATTGAGGGATGGTCCGACGCCAGCGGCCATGTGACGCTTTGGGACGGCGCGACCTGTTCGGACCATTGCTATTTTGTCGACCATAGCGCGCCGCCGCTCTACAAAAGCAAGGCAATATCCTTGTGGGCGTTGAAATGAAGATGGTGTCCGCAATAGCGTCGGGATTGCCGGGCATCGCCTTCTGGCTTTTGCTGGCGGGATCGACGCTTGCCGAAGTCTCGCCGGCCGGCAAGGCCGGCGACACAGTGCTGCTGCGCAACTTCGCTGTCGCGCAATGTGTCCGCGCGTCCTATGACGATCCGGCGGTCAAGGCCGACGCTGCCGATGCGATCGGCGCCTATGTCGAATTCGGTTCACTCGCGCCGGAAGCCTATGAGAAGGCTGCTGAACTCGCCAAAGCCTTTGCTTCCCGTTCCTACGCCGGCAAGAACGGCGGCAAGCTGCAATTGATGAAATGCCTCGATTTGTTAGCCAGCCCGGAGCTTGCAGACCTCGTCAAGCTTTACGTCCGGCGGAAGAAATAGAAGGGGCGGCGCAGGCGGTGGGTCTGCGGGTTTTGGGGGGCGACTTTAACTTTGTTGCGGAATGCCGCCGCCTCTCCGCGTCTGGCCCCGGTTTTGCTTGGTTAAGGTCATAATCCCGCGCCAAAGCTCGCAGAGGGAGGCTGCGCCGCGCCAGACCGCCGCAAATCGCTGTGCGCAGGCAAGAAATTGTGATCGTTTAAGCATCGACAAAGCGCGCCGGCCGCCTAAACTGGCGTTACGGGATGCGCGTGGTCAAGACCAGCAGCGTGACCGCCGGACCGCCGCAAACACTGTGAAACCAGAATGCGGCAAGCCAGGAGACGTTATGAGCGCCAGTCAGGACAGCACAGCCAAGCCCATGAATACCGAGCCCATGAATACCAAGCCCATGAATACGATGTCGATGGAAGACGGAGTCGCCCGCACGGCGGAAATCGCGCTGGAGCGCGTCGCTGCGGCGCGCGCCGCCATTGGCAAGGTTATTTTCGGCCAGGAGCTCGTGGTCGAGCAGGCGCTTGTCACGCTGCTCGCCGGCGGCCACGGGTTGCTGGTCGGCGTGCCGGGGCTCGCCAAGACCAAACTGGTGGAGACGCTGGGAACTGTGCTGGGCCTCGACGCAAGACGCGTGCAGTTCACGCCGGACCTGATGCCCGCCGATATTCTGGGTTCCGAAATCATGGAGGAGAGCGAAGGCGGCAAACGGGCTTTCCGCTTTGTGCGCGGTCCGATCTTCGCGCAATTGCTGATGGCCGACGAAATCAACCGCGCCAGCCCGCGCACCCAATCGGCGCTGCTGCAATCGATGCAGGAATATCACGTGACGGTCGCGGGCGAACGGCATGATCTGCCCAGGCCCTTCCATGTGCTGGCGACGCAGAATCCGCTGGAGCAGGAGGGCACCTATCCCCTGCCGGAAGCCCAGCTCGACCGCTTTCTCATGCAGATCGACGTGCTCTATCCCGACCGCAAGGCGGAGCGGCGCATTCTCATCGAGACCACCGGCGAAAATGAAGCCAAAGCGAAAGCCGCCATGAGCGCGGACGATCTCATGGCGACGCAGCGGCTGGTGCGGCGGTTGCCGGTGGGCGACAGCGTGGTCGACGCCATTCTCGATCTCGTGCGCGCGGCGCGTCCCGGCGAGGGCGACGCGGCGATCACGAAACATATTTCATGGGGCCCGGGCCCGCGCGCCGCGCAATCGCTCATGCTGGCGTCGCGGGCGCGCGCGCTGGTGGACGGGCGCCTCGCGCCGTCGCTCGACGATGTGCGGGCGCTGGCCGAGCCGGTGCTCAAACACCGCATGGCGCTGACCTTCGCGGCGCGCGCCGAAGGCGAGACGGTCAACGACGTCATCGGGCGCCTCTGCCGGCGGCTTGGCTGACGCATGCTCGACGCGCGTCTGCTTGACAAGAACGAGACGGGCACTGATCCGCGGCATCAACGTGGCGCGCTCGACCTGGCGCGGCGACTGCCCTCGCTGCTGGTCGCGGCGAAGGAAATCGCGGCGACCGTTATGCACGGCGTGCATGGGCGAAGGCGGGCCGGCGTCGGCGAGACATTCTGGCAGTTCCGCCCCTTTGTATGGGGCGAATCGACCAACCGCATCGACTGGCGACGTTCGGCGCGCGACGACCGGATTTATATCCGCGAACGCGAATGGGAAGCCGCGCATACGGTGTGGGTTTGGATGGACCGTTCGCCGAGCATGGCCTATGTCTCCGATCTCGCCATGCAGCCGAAGATTGACCGGGCGCTGGTGCTTGGGCTGGCCTTGTCCGATCTGCTGGTGCGCGGCGGCGAGCGCGTGGGCATTCCCGGATTGACGCGGGCGCTGGCCTCGCGCGGCATTGTCGAGCGCTTCGCCGAGGCGATGATCGACGAGGAGAAACGCGGCGCGGCGACGGCCGAGCTGCCGCCCGCCGACGCGCTGGCGCCGCGCACGCAGGCGGTGCTGATCGGCGATTTTCTGTCGAGGCCCGACGAAATCATGGCGGTTGTTCACGCCATGGCCTCGCGCGGCGCGCTGGGCCACGTGGTGATGATCGCCGATCCCGTGGAGGAGAGCTTTCCCTTCACGGGACACACGGAATTTCTCGATGTCGATTCGACCGCGCGGCTGCGCGTGGGCGAGGCCGAGAGTTTCAAAAAAGACTACATCCTCAGACTGGCCGCGCATCGCGACGGCGTGCGCGCGGCCTGCGCGTCGCGCGGCTGGAGTTTCGCCCTGCACCGCACCGACCGTCCCGCCGCCGAGGCGCTGCTGGCGCTGCGCATGCGGCTCGAAGCGGGCGCCGGCCTGGCCCCGGCGCAGGGAGCTTCATGATGCTGGGTCTGCCGCTCGCTTTCGCCGCGCCGCTTGTGCTGACCGCGCTCGGCCTGCTCCCGGTGTTGTGGTATCTGCTGCGCATCACGCCGCCGCGGCCGCGCCAGATCGCGTT
>JANYDZ010000487.1 GCA_025363375.1 Hyphomicrobiales bacterium | reverse complement strand
TGTAGCGCGTCAATCTGGATGGAAGCGTGGCGGCGAACAGGCTAGCCAATCTGGCGGTCGCGGCAGGGTGATGATTGTCGCGCCGCGACACGAATGCAAGCGATATTTTCGTGACGCGCGATTTGATTGTCGTGGCGCGACAATCAGGAGGTGCCTTTGATTGTCGCGCGCGTCGCGGGACGCCCGGCGCCGCGAGCTTTTTCGACCGCCGCTTTTCGCCTGTAACTATCGACGTTCATTTCGAGGATCGTCGAATGATGAACCAGACGATCTATCGCGGCCAGCGTCATGGCCTGGTCCGGAAAGACCTTTCCCCATTCCCCGAATGGCTGGTTGGCCGTGATGAGCATTGATCGGCGCTCGTATCGGGCGCTGATGAGTTCGAAGAGCACGCTGGTTTCCGCCTGATCCTTGGTGACATAGGCGAGGTCGTCGAGAATCAGCAGATGATATTTGTCGAGTTTGGCGATCGCCGCTTCGAGCGCGAGATCACGCCGCGCGATCTGGAGCTTTTGAACGAGATCCGTCGTTCTGGCGAACAGGACGCGCCAGCCCTTCTCGATCAACGCCAGGCCAAGCGCCGCGGCCAGATGCGACTTTCCGCCGCCGGGCGGCCCAAAACAGAGGAGATTGGCTCCCTTGTCGATCCACGCGTCGCCGGCGGCGAGGGCCATCACCTGCGCTTTCGAGATCATCGGCACGGCGGCGAAGTCGAAGGCGTCCAAGGTCTTTCCGGGCGGCAAGCGTGCTTCCTCGAGATGACGCTCGAAGCGGCGGCGACTTCGCTCCACCATCTCCTGTTCGGCGAGCGCGGCGAGGAAGCGGGCGGCGGGCCAGCCTTCCTTGTCGGCGGTTTCCGCGAGCGCGGCCCAGACGAGCCTGACGCCGGACAAGCGCAGTTCGCCAAGCAACAGTTCAATGCGGGCGGCGTCGATCTTGTCGGTGGTCTTCATGCCGCTTCTCCCATCGTCATGGCGATCTCGTCGTAGATGGCCAGCGCGGGCAGCGTGACGACGACAATGGGCAAGACGGCGTCCTTTGGACGGAAGCGTTCAATCAACGCCTTGAGGTCCGGCAGCGCGCCGCCGTCGAGATCGGCTTGCAACGCCATGGCGAGTTCCGCCTCGCAGGCGCGCTCATGCGCCAGCGCCAGAATGCCGACCATGGCGCGACAGGCGGGCCGCTCCCCCAGCCCCAGGAGCAATGCGTCGAACGCCAGCGCGTAGGCGCGGCGGGGAAACAGCTGATCGCGGTAGACGAGATTGAGCAGCGCCATCGGCTTGCGGCGCAGGGAATGGATGACATGGCGATAATCAACGACATGGCCATGCTTGCCATTTTCGCGCGCCCGCCCGCGCAGCAATGTAAAGATGTGCGTGGCGCCCTGGAAGCAATCAAGCCGGTCGTCATAGAGCCGCACGCGCAAGCGGTGGCCGATCAGCCGCGAGGGAACGGTGTAAAACACCTTGCGCAGAACGAAGGCGCTGGACGAGGTGACATCGACGTTGATCTCCTCGTAGTCGGCGGTCTTGTGGCGCGGCAGCTCCTTCAGCGCAAGCCGCTCCTGATCGATGCGCTTTGCGTTGCGGGCGTTGCCCCGGCCGACGATATCGTCGACAAACGCCCGCCATTCCCCGAGATCGTCGAAGTCGCGGGACGCGCGCAACAAAAGGGCGTCGGCGAGCGCCCGCTTGAGATGGCCGTGCGAACTCTCGATCGAGCCGTTCTCGTGCGACACGCCGGGATTGTTGCGGGTGGGAACCATGCCGTAATGGAGGCAGAAGGCCTCGTAGCGCGTGGTCAAATCCTCCCTGGCGTCGGCGTCGAGATTGCGGAACGCCGCCGACAGGCTGTCGCTGCGATGCTGTTCGGGCGCGCCGCCCAGCGCCCACAGGGCGTTCTGCAAGCCTTCGGCGAGCGCGACATAGCTTTCGCCGCCGAGCACGACATGGGCGTGCTCGAAGCCCGAGAACGGCATGCGGAAGTGATAAAGTCGCTGGTCAAAGGGCTCTCCGGCGATGGTGACGGCGAGATCGGCGACCTCGGTGAAGTCGGACAGGCCCATGCGGCCCGGCGGATGCTCCTGACGGAAGATCACCTCGCGATCCGCGCCGTTCACCGCCCGCCAGGTCCGGATGCGCCGTTCCAGGGTTCGCCGCATTCCCGGGCTCAATCCAGGATGCCGGCGCAGCAACTCGTCGAAAATGCCGATGGGCCTCAATCCCGGCGCCGCCGTCAGCAGAGGCACGACTTCGCTGTCCCAAACCTCGGCGAGCGGATCGGCCCGCCGCCGTTCGCGCGGCGCTTTCTTCTGACTGGGAAGCCGGGGGTCTTTCTCACACCGGTAGGCGGTTGACGCGCTGAGTCCGGCCTTGGCGCCGGCAATGGCCCGCGAATGCTTGCGACGATTGGTCATGAAAAGTCTCATCTGGTGATCGGTGACGTGTCGGCCGGGCAAATAATTGGTCCTCTCGAAGGAAAGACCGATCAATCACCCAACCGCCGTAACCGCCAGAAGAGGCCCTTCGAAGCGCGCGCCGCCGCCAGGATTCCTCAGGTCGGGCTTCGCCCTCCCATCGTCATCCTGGCGGCGGCGCCGTGTCATCCTGATTGACGCTGGCTTGTCATCCAGATTGTCGCGCTGCAAAGGCGCGTCAGGGCAAGATTGATCCAAAGCGCCTCGTCTTCCTCGACGAGACATGGGTGAAGACCAACATGGCCCCGCTGCGCGGCTGGGGCCCGCGCGGCAAGCGCCTCAAGGCGAAGGTTCCTTTTGGCCACTGGAAGACGATGAC
>JANYDZ010000335.1 GCA_025363375.1 Hyphomicrobiales bacterium | reverse complement strand
CGTCGAGATGAGGCCATAGCGAATGACCTCCAGCGTGATTGGATCTATCGGACTCCTGGTGGCTGATGAGCGGGTCATTTCACTCCCTCTTGCCGGACGTCGCAATGGATTCGGATTTCGCGCAGTCGTCCAATCTCGAAGCGATCAAACGGACCGATCAGAGTTGTCGAACCATATTCCTCGATCACCGCCGGCCCCGTCGCCGAAAAGCCCGGCGCGAGGCCGCCTCGCTGGTATACCGCCGCGTCCACGAAGCCGCCCATTTCCTTGAAATAAATGCGCCGGGAAGCTGGCGCGGATGGCCCTTCGCTCGCGGGAGCCAGAGCCGTCAGATCGGGTCGTTGCTGCCGGGCGAAGGCGGAAAGATGCAGGGCTTGCAGTTCCGCAGGATTGGTGGAATCGGAATGCCCGTAACGTCGTTTGTAATCGCGTTCGAAAGCCAGCCGGATGGCGGCAAAATTTCCGGCGCCGCCGACAGGCACCTTGATATTGTGCCTTTGACCCAGATATCGCATCTCGGCGTGCCGTTCGAACAGAACGTCCCGCGCGTCGAATTCCTTACGAAGCGACGCCGCCGCGTCGACTTCCATTTCGGCAAAAGCTTCCTGGATGGATTCGATCGCGTCTTCCGAGAGAAGGCCGGTGAAAGTTTTCGACAGGTCGATGCGCGCGTCGGCCAGCAACATGCCAATAGCCGAAAAATTTCCGGGCGCCGGAGGTATGACGATCGCCGGGATAGATAGCTCCCGCGCCAGCGCCGCGCCGTGAAGCGGACCGCCTCCGCCGTAGCTGAAGAGAACGAAATCACGGGGATCAAGACCATGTTCGACCGAGACCTGCCGGATCGCGCCAGCCATCGTCACAGTCGCCAGCGACAGAATGCCGTCGGCCAGGCGCAGCAGACCATCGTCTCCCGAGTAGCCCAGCGGCTCGGCAAGGTCGCGGATGGCGCGGAACGCGCCTTCCACGTCGAGCTTCAGTTCACCACCGAGGAAGCGCTCGGCGTTCAGACGCCCCAGAACGAGATTGGCGTCGGTGACGGTCGCTTCGTTTCCGCCTCGCCCGTAACACACCGGGCCAGGCGTCGATCCAGCGCTCCGCGGCCCTACATGAAGGCGGTTCTGTGAATCGAGCCACGCAACCGATCCACCGCCCGAGCCGACCTCCACGATGTCGATGACGGGTGACTTGATGGGAAAGCCGCGCACGTATCCGCCGGCGTAGTAGATCGTTTCCACGTTGAACCGACCCTCTTCGACGAGGGCGCACTTCGCGGTGGTGCCGCCCATGTCGAAAGCCACGACATTCTTGAATCCAAGCGCCTCGGCATAGGCGCCAGCGCCAATACAACCGCCGATTGGGCCCGATTCGACCAGACTAACCGGTTGCCGGCAGGTTCGCTCGACGGAGAGGAGACCGCCGTTCGAGCCCATCATGAAAAGCGAACCCGCGAAGCCGCGGTTCTTCATGTCGCCTTCGAGGCGACGGATATAGGTATTGACCTGTGGCCCAACGTAAGCGTTCGCGGCGACGGTCGAGGAACGCTCGTATTCATACCATTCGCGGGTCAAATCCGTGCTGCATGTGACGTAGACGCCGGGAAGGCGATCGCCCAAGCGGCGCGCAGCCTTTTCTTCGTGCTCCGGGTTGACGAAAGAGTTCATGAAAAACACCGCGACCGCCTCGACCTTGAGCGCCCGCAATCGGTCGGCGACCAGGTCGAGCGCGTCCATGTCCAGCGGCGCAAGCACCCTGCCGAAGGTGTCCATTCGCTCGGGAACCTCGAAGCGCAGGGAGCGGGGGATGAGCGGCGGGTCGCGCTGGTAATGGAGATCGAAGGGATCAGGCCGGTTGGCGCGCGCGATCTCCAGAACGTCGCGAAATCCCTCGGTCGTGACAAGCGCCGCCTTTGCTCCACGCCGTTGTATAAAAGAGTTGATGACAAGCGTCGTGCCGTGGTTCAGAAAACGCGCCTGCTCCGGCGTCAAACCAGCCTTGGCGAAACAATCCAGAATGCCGTCGACAAAATTGTCGTACGTCGTGGCGCTCTTCGTCAGGACGACCTTGCGGGTCTCGCGATCGTAGCCAACCAGATCCGTGAACGTCCCGCCGATATCCACGGCGACGGCATATGACATCTGCTCAACTCCAGTTCCAGATCGCGATGCGTTTCCCGCAGCCGTCGCGCGCTGGCCTCCGGAAACATTCATCCACCCGCAGCCGCTGTCGGCTGGATTCCAACGGTCGGCCGCGGCTGGAATCGCCACGCGGACGATCACGGGGCACGCTGCCTTTCGGCAATTGCGCCACGACCAGCCCTTCGCCAGAGAACCTCGCGAACCCGAGCGCTTCTTGATCAGGATTTTATTTTTCTGAATTTCAGAAAAATATTCTATATTTTGATTTTTAGCCGTGGTACAAAGGTTTGTCAACGGGTCGAAAGCGGAGCGTAAAAGTTGGATGGTTTTCCCAATTCACGCAGAGGGCGGCCTGCCGAACTTTCCGCCGAGGCGGCGGGCAATTCGACGGCTCTCATCGGGCTCGAGCTTCTGAAAGCGATCGCGAAGGCCAACAGGCTAATGTCCCTGACGGAGATTGCACGCGCGGCAAACATGTCCGCGAGTCGCACGCATCGATACATTTCCAGTCTGCTGCACGCTGGATTTGTGCGGCAGGAAAAGAACTCAGGCCGCTACGAAATCGGCCCTTCGACGCTCGACATCGCGGTCGCGGCCATGAAGCATGTCGATGGCGGCCAGATCACCGCCGATGTGATGCGCGAACTCACCCATCGGACGGGGCTGTGTTCCTACCTCTGCATCTGGGGATCAAACGGCCCGACTGTCGTTCGCGACGAAATGGGCGATGTCCAGACGGCCGCGAGAATGCGCATTGGCGCGAACCTTTCCTTGCTGACCGCCACCGGCAAGATCTTTGTCTCGTTCCTTCCTGAAGACCTCACGCGCGACATGTTGCGGCGCGACATCGACGACTGGAACCGCGAGACGCCCAGCGCTTCCGAAAGTTTTGAAAAAGCGATGCATCAACGTGCCCGAATTCTGAAAACGCGCGTCGCGCGGACTCAAGGCATGCGAAACCCAACCTGGACCGCCTTTGCGAGTCCCGTGTTTGATCGCGCCGGAGCCTTCAGAATGGCGCTCACTGTCATCGGCGTCACCACAATGTTCGACACAAAACTGGACGGGCCCGTCGCATGTCAGCTCAAGGCGTCCGCCGAGCGGCTTTCTTTGTGCATAATTGCCTGACATTCGCATGCGCCCGGATCTTGAAAACGCCGCCGCCGGAGGCGACTGATGAAGCCTTTGTCAACCCGGCGCGGTTCATGCCCGCCGTGTTTTGTCCGCAGCCAAATTCTTCGAGGGGCGCTTCGACCTATTTTTGCAACAGCGGCTCCGACCGCGACAGAAGGATGAGACCATGACTGATGCACAATCCGCCGTCGTTCCTCCGCCCAGGAAAGTCCGCCCGCCGCCGCGGCCGGTGATCGTCGAAGCCGTTGAACGCGTGACGCCGGGCGTTGTTCGCGTGACTTTCACGGGCGACAATCTCGCGAGTTTCGCGCAATCGAAACCTGGCGCGCACATGAAGCTGTTTTTCGCGCCCGAAGACGCGACATGGCCGCCGGCTCGCGACGCGCCGCGTCCGCCTTCGCGCACCTATACACCGCGCCGCTTTGACGCCGCCCGGTCACAGTTGGAAGTCGAGTTTGTCCTGCATGGCGACGGGTTGGCGTCGCGCTGGTCGGAGCGCGCGCGTGTCGGCGACCGCATGCTGTTGAACGGGCCGGGCGGCGGTTACCAAATTCCCGGCGAAGCGCGTCGTCTCGTGATCGTCGCGGACGAAACTTCCATGCCGGCCGCGGGCATGGTCGTCGAGGCCTTGCCACAAGCCTGCCGCGTGGAAATCTTTTGCGAGATCGACAACAAGGCCGAGGAGCGAACCTTGAGCCCTCTTGTCGCAAGCGCGCCGACATGGCTGCACCGCGCCCCCGACCGCGCGAAGCCGGGCTCCCTGCTCGAAACAGCGCTGGAAGGCTTGACCGATCTGACGCCCGACACGTATTTCTGGATCGCCTGCGAAGCCGGCGCCATGCGCCGAATCCGCGATTTTCTGACCGTCCGGCGCGGCATCGACCGCGCCCGCCTGCATTCGCGCGGCTACTGGAAATTTGGCGAATTCAATTATCCCGATCACGATTACGGGAATGATTAAGGCGCCGAGCGCGGCAGAACCCAAAGGAACAATCAGGATGCCCAACTCCGCAGGCGGATCAAACGCCGGAGCCTGACATTAATTTGAATCAATATTTGGCCGCCTCGCGCAGCTTTTGCGTTCGTCTGGTTCGAAGAGACCTGGAGACCGCGCGAAACTTCCGCGCCGGGACGCGCTTAATCTGCGCTGTCTTTTGGCTTATATGACGACAGGCACTAGATGTCGCCCATGAGATATCGCCCATGAGCAGCAATTCCCGAAAGCCGCCTGAAGCCGCCGAAAGCCCTGTACGGCGCGATGGCGAAGACATGCCCGACGAGAGCGCCTTCGACGAAGTGGAGGCCGCGCTTGAACTCGAGCCCGTCGAGGAAGTCGGGGACGCCGCGCCCGAGGGCTCGTTGCGTCAAGGCGTCGATGTCATCAAGGCGCATCTTGAACACGCCCCGGCGGGTCCCGGCGTCTACCGCATGATCGCGGCCAATGGCGAGGTGCTCTACGTCGGCAAGGCGCGCGGCATCAAAAAGCGCGTCGCGTCCTACGCGCGCGGCGTCGGCCATACCAACCGCATCGCGCGGATGATCTCGCTCACGGCCTCGATGATTTTCGTCTCGACGGAAACCGAGACCGAGGCGTTGCTGCTCGAAGCCAATTACATCAAGCAGATGAAGCCGCGCTACAACGTGCTGTTGCGCGACGACAAATCGTTTCCGTATATTCTGCTCACCGGCGGTCATGCGTCGCCGCAACTGACCAAACATCGCGGCGCCCGCAACATCAAAGGCGATTATTTCGGGCCGTTCGCGAATGTCGGCGCCGTCAACCGCACGCTTGCCGCGCTGCAACGCGCGTTTCTCATTCGCACGTGTTCAGATTCGTATTTCGAAAACCGCACGCGGCCTTGCCTGCTGTGGCAGATCAAGCGCTGCGCCGGGCCTTGCACGGGGGAAATCAGCGCGGACGGTTACACGGAACTCGTCGGCGAAGTCCGCGATTTTCTTTCGGGCAAAAGCCGCGACGTCCGCGACAGGCTCGCTGTTGAAATGAATGCGGCGGCCGAGACACTTGAGTTCGAACACGCGGCGCGCCTGCGCGACCGCATCGCCGCCCTCTCGGCCATTCAGGGATCGCAGGGAATCAATCCGCGCATTGTCGAGGAGGCCGATGTCTTCGCTGTATGCGAGGAGGCCGGGCAATTCGCGATCGAAGTCTTCTTCTTCCGCACCTTTCAGAACTGGGGCAACCGCGCCTATTATCCGCGCGCCGACCGCTCGCTGGAGCCGGGCGAGGTGCTCGACGCCTTTCTCGCGCAATTCTATTCGGACAAACCGGCGCCGCGCCTTGTGTTGCTCTCGCACGAAGTCGAAACGCGCGCCTTGCTGGCCGAAGCGCTGTCCTTGCGCGCAGGCCACAAGGTCGAAGTCGCGGTGCCGCAACGCGGCGAGCGACGCGAACTTGTCGATCACGCCGCGCAGAACGGACGCGAGACTCTTTCACGCAAGCTTGCGGATGCCGCGAGCCAGGAGAAACTGCTCGGCGCGCTTTCCGACGCCTTTGGCCTCGACAGGAAAATCCGCCGCGTGGAGGTTTACGACAACTCGCACATCATGGGAACGCACGCTGTCGGCGCGATGATTGTCGCGGGAGCCGGCGGCCTTATGAAACCGCATTACCGCACTTTCAACATCAAAGGGATGAATATTACGCCGGGCGACGATTTCGGCATGATGCGCGAAGTCTTGCGGCGCAGATTTTCGCGGCTGTTGAAGGACGAGGGCGCGCGCGAGCCGGACGCGGCGCAGACCGAGGCGCCTCCCGCGGAACCCGACGCCTTCCCCTCCCGCCCCGACCTCGTGTTGATCGACGGCGGCAAGGGCCAATACGACGCGGCCAAGCTCATACTCGATGAACTCGGCGTGGCCGGCGTCTCTCTCGTCTCCATCGCCAAAGGAGTCGACCGCGACGCGGGCCGCGAAACTTTCTTCGTCGAAGGCAAGGAGCCCTTCCGTCTGGCGCCGCGCGACCCCGCGCTCTATTTCGCGCAACGCCTGCGTGACGAAGCGCATCGCTTCGCAATCGGCACGCACCGCGCGCGGCGCAAAAAAGACTTCGTCAAAAGCCCGTTGGAAGAAATCGCCGGCGTTGGCCCGGCGCGCAAACGCGCGCTGCTCAACGCGTTTGGAACCGCCAAGGCGATTTCGCGCGCGGGCCTTGCCGATCTTGAGAAAGTGCCGGGCGTCAATGCTTCGACGGCGAAGCTGGTTTACGATTTTTTCCATGAGAAGGGATGAACAAGAGTGAAACAGGCGCAAGTGGACGCAAATGCAAAGCCGGAAAACGGGCCCTCCGGCGTTTGCGCATGAGCGCCATCCCCGCCATCACCGACCCGGATCATTCGGCGCCAGCGCCGCTGACCCGGGCGCGCGCGCTCGGGCTGTCGCTGATCCGCGATCCGCGCGACCTGCCCTTCCTCAAAGTGCTTGCCTGGATATTCCTGACCCTGCCGCCGGGCGCCGCGCTGATCCTGTCGGGCGTCTGGCCCTCCTGGTGGTTCGCCGCTATTTATCTGGCGGGCGTGGCCTTCTGGATGGGTCCCTTTGTGCTGCTGCTGCACAATGTTTCACATCGACCCTTTTTCAAACGCGAGCACGCCGCTCTTAAAGCCGCCATCGACTGGATCGCGGGGCCGCTCT
>JANYDZ010000368.1 GCA_025363375.1 Hyphomicrobiales bacterium | reverse complement strand
CGACAATCCGACGGCGCCGGTCAAGATCCGGGGCAGCATCGACTGGTTTGTGCGCTGGCAGGTCGAATTCACCTGGGTTGGCCGGGCGACGAAGCCGTCCGTCATACTCGTTGATTCCATGCTGAATCCCGGCCCCTTTGGTTTTATCGCCGGCCCGAAGGGCGATGCCGACTGGGACGATATTGTCTTCAATCGCCGGGGCCCCCCGACGAACCGGCAGGACGACGACATCGTCAACAGAATTTACAATCAGCGAATGTTCCCCTTGCTCCAGCAATCGCACCTTCGGCCCACGAACCTGCGTCCGGATTTCTTTACGTGAGCGCCGCGCCCGCGCGCGCTGGCGCCATCGCGCTCGCCTGTTGCGGCTCAATCCGCGCAAGCCAGGTGTAACGCGCCCGGTTCCGCGTTTGCCGCGCCAGCAATTCCCTCGGCATTTTTAAATTGCCCGGCATCTGATCGGCACCCGCGCGCGCCGCCGCGCGACTTGACGGCTTCCCGGAAAATGCCGGCGACGCATACCTATCCCGGCGTGAACGCCAGCGCGCGGTCCGTCAATTCGACAGCACCTTGCTCCCCTTGATCACCACCTCGACGCTCGCCTTGACGGTGGCCTTGTCCGACGCTTCGATCAAGATATCCCTGCCCTTGAGGATGATCGTTCCGTCTTTTCTGAGCACAAGCGACGCGGCGCCGACAACGATGCAGACTTCGCCGCCCGCCTCGATGTGAAGCGATTTGCCGACCGCGATGTTTTAGCCGGCCCCAATGGTAATTTTCTCGCCGCCCCCTACGTTGACGATTTGGTTGCCGCCGAAATTGCTGACTTCATCCGCGCTATTGCAAAAAGCGGGCGCCCAAACATTGCCCTCTCTCCACCGCCTCGTTAGAACAGCCGCACAGGCAGCTGTGAGCCGCCAAATCCCAGACCCAATCCGAGCCGGACCTCCCAAAACCCGGCCGCCGTGGAGGAACGCATGTCTATCGCATCCGGCAAATTTCGCGTGATCCTGTGGGGCCTGTCGAAAACCCTGCCGCTCGCCGCCGCCCGCTATCGCGCCTTCGCAGAGCGGCTGAAGGAGCACAACGTCGTCGCCCAGATCATGGCGCGCGACGAGGAAATCGGGCGCTGGTACGAAATCCGCGACGGAAAGGTCACGAGCGGCGACGGGCTGCACGCCAGGCCCGACATCACCATCGCCTTCAAGAACGCCGAAATCGGCGCGGGCCTGCTGACGCCCAATCTGCGCACCATGTCGTTCAACTGGCTCAACCAGATCAACGCGCAGAAAGATTTCAAGCTGACCATCGAGGGGCCCGAGGGCCTCTCCAACTGGTTCGCCCAGACGGTCATGCTGCTGATGACCGTCCGCGACGACATGGGCGTGCCGCAGAAGGACGGCACCATCCGCTATTGCAACATGGCCAACGGCGGGCCGCTGTTCGTCTACGTAAAGGACGGAAAAATCATCCGCACCACGCTGATCGATTTCGACGAGACCGATCCTCAGCCCTGGACGATCGAGGCCAAGGGCGTGAAGCTGACGCCGCCGCGAAAAACCACGCTGGCGCCGCACGGGCAGAATTCGAAAGCCATCGTCTATTCGCCCGATCGCGCGCTGCATCCCATGAAGCGCGTCGATTTTGATCCCGACGGCGAGCGCAATCCCCAGAACCGCGGCAAATCCGGCTATGTCCGCATCTCCTGGGACGAGGCGCTGGAACTCGTGTCCTCGGAGATCAAGCGCGCCAAGGCCAAGCATGGCCCGGGCGTCATGGCGGTGTCGCACGGCTCGCATCACACGTGGGGCAATATCGGCTATTACCTCTCCGCGCTCTACCGCTTCCGCAACGCCGTCGGCCACACCGCCGTGCATCACAATCCCGATTCATGGGAAGGCTGGTACTGGGGGGCGGCGCATCACTGGGGCTATTCGCTGCGCGTCGGCCAATCCGAGACCTACGGCACCGTGGAAGACTGTTTGCAGAATTGCGACATGGTGGTGTTCTGGTCCGCCGACCCGGAGACGACCTCGGGCTCCTATGGCGCGCAGGAAGGCACCGTGCGGCGCCAGTGGCTGAAGGATCCGCGCCTGAAGTGCAAGATCGTGCACGTCGATCCCTTCTACAATTCCTCCGCGCAGTTTTTGCCTGGAAAATGGTTCGCGCCGAAGCCGACGACCTCCGTCGCCATGGCCATGGCGATCGCCTACGTCTGGATCAAGGAAGGGCTTTACGACAAGGCCTACGTGGATTCCCACACGGTCGGTTTCGACAAATGGAAAGCCTATCTCGTCGGCGACGACGACGGCGTGCCGAAGACGCCGGAATGGCAAGAGGCGGAGACGGGAGTGCCCGCGCGCGACGTGCGCGCTTTGGCGCGCGAGTGGGGCGGCAAGCGCGTCTATCTCGCGCCGGGAGGCTGGGGCAACGGCCACGGCGGGGCATGTCGCAATCAAACAGGCATTCAATGGGCGCGCGTGATGGTGTGCCTCGTGGCCATGCAGGGCCTCGGCAAGCCCGGCGTCAACATGGGCAACCTCCAGTGGGGCACGCCCGTCGATTTCAACTTCTATTTTCCGGGCTACGCCGAAGGCGGCATGTCCGGCGACATCGAGGGGACCTCGCTGCCCGTCGAGCTTTACCAGCGCATGCCGCAACTGCCGACGATGAACACGTCGAACCAGAAGATACCGCGCATTTTCATGCCCGAGGCGATCATCGAAGGCCAGGCCAAGGGCTTTTTGTGGAACGGAAAGTCGATCGAGCACCAGTTCGCTCAGGTCAATTATCCCGCCGCCGGTCACGCCCCCGTGCGCATGCTCTACAAATACGGCGGCTCCATGCTCGCGACGATGAACA
>JANYDZ010000353.1 GCA_025363375.1 Hyphomicrobiales bacterium | reverse complement strand
CAGGCCGTGTTTGGCGAAGAGGCCCTTCTCCTGCGCAATCACCAGAGGCGCGGCGTCGGTGAGCGCGATATAGCCGAGCTTGGTGCCGGTTACTTCAGGACCGGACGTTTGCGCGAAAGCGCCGCCGGGGAACGCGGATTTCATGCTGGTGAAAAGCGCCGCGGTTGCGGCCGAGCGCAGCAGATGTCGGCGGTTAATGCCTTTGCCAACGGCTGTATCTTTCGCTCTGTTCATCTCGATCTTTCCTTTCAGCGCGGTCTGGAGAGCGTCAACTCCCCTGGCCAGCTATGCAGAAAGACCGGAGCAAGGCGTGTGCCAATTGTTCGCAGTTGCGAGACAACACGCTGGACCAAGAAGTTGGCGCTTACCCCGGCGGAAGACGCCGAAATTCCAGGCAGGCTGCCACGCAAGGCGGCTTTTGTATGTGATTTATGCAAATGATTGAAAAATAAAAGTTTATTTTATTTTTTGAACGGAACGATGAATGTTTCACCTGAACGATGAAAAAATCAACGTCGTTTCGCGGAATGACTTTTTGTTATGCAGTGCATCATTTTTCGGTTTGAGGGGCGACGGGCGGACGGTCTTGCCACGCCGCGCGATCCCTTCAACTGGCGCCACCCCCCAAAGCGCGGTAAGTTCTGCCCATGACCGATGAGCCCCCAGCGCGGCGCACGCCTGACGAGACGCCCGATCCACGGATGGGGCCGCTCGCGACCCTGCCTGTATTTTTTCGGCTGGAGGGCAAGCGGGTCATCGTCTCCGGCGGCGGCAGGTCGGCGGCCTGGAAAGTCGAATTACTGGCGGCGGCGGGCGCTTGCGTGGAGGTTTTTTCCGCGCATGAACCGTGTGATGAATTACGCAAACAATTGCGCGAGCAGCCGCGCGTGATCGCTCTTCATTCACGCGATATAACCACGCAGGATTTCGCCAACGCCGCAATGGCGATCGCGCAGACGCAAGACGACGTCGGCGCGCAAGTGTTTCGCGCCATGGCGAAGACCGCCGGCGTTCCCGTCAACGTTATCGACAAGCCGCTGTTCAGCGACTTCCAGTTTGGCGCAATTGTCGAGCGTTCTCCGCTCCTTATCGCCATTTCGACGGATGGCGCGGCGCCGGTGTTCGGCCAGGCCTTGCGCGCCCGGATCGAGGCTTTATTGCCACAAAACTTCCGTCTCTGGGCACGGGCGGCGAAAAGTTGGAGACCCAAGGTTCAATCGCTCAAACTTGATTTCCACAGCCGCCACCGGTTCTGGGAAGCCTTCTCCAAACTGGCGTTTTCGCAAGCGGGAAGGTCGCCACAAGAGTCTGATCTTGCTACACTTATGGAAGATGCGCGGAGACAGTCCACAGCGCCGGCCAAAGGCTCGGTCGTCCTTGTTGGCGCGGGTCCTGGCGATCCTGAATTGCTCACCCTGAAAGCGGTCCGCGCCCTCCAGTCCGCCGATGTCATCCTCTATGACGACCTCGTTTTGACCGGGACCCTGGAACTGGCCCGTCGCGAAGCGACTAAAATCAATGTCGGCAAACGCGGCTACAAACCCTCTTGCACGCAGGAAGACATCTGCGCGACCATGATTGAACTTGCCCATGCGGGAAAACGCGTGGTGCGCCTCAAGGGCGGCGATCCCATGATTTTCGGCCGCGCAGGCGAGGAGATAGCAGCGCTCCATGCCGCTGATATTTCAGTGGAAATTATCCCGGGAGTGACGTCCGCTTCGGCCGCCGCCGCCGCCTTGCAGACCTCCCTGACCGAACGCGCGACTGCGCGGCGGCTGCAGTTCATTACAGCGCATGCTCAGCACGGCAAATTGCCGGACGATCTCGACTGGCGAGCGTTGGTGGATTCGGGAGCAACAACAGCGGTTTACATGGGGCTCAAAACCCTCGCGCCGCTCTGCGCGCGGCTGATCGCCGAGGGAATGCCGCCCGCTACGCCCGCGATCCTGATCGAGCGCGTGACATGGGAAGGCGAACAACGCATCGTCGGCACCATCGCGGATCTGCCGGAGAAAGCCGCCGCCGCCGCGCTGTCCGGCCCGTGCATAACGCTGATTGGCGCGGCGCTCAGGTAATGTGTTCGCAACGCTTCCAGATCACCGGCCGCGCCACGGGCGTGCCGCTGCGGACCTGCGCATGGTCCCGTTCATCAGCGACATGTAAATCGTCGATCCCTCGCCGGATTCTTGTTCCGGCACGATATGAAGTCCGAAAATCAACGCGATAGTCCTTCGGACGGGGAAATCCATGATTGACCCGACGCAGCGGAATACAGTGGACGAAATCCGAAATGACGTTTGGCCCAGCGCTTGTCTGCACACAGAAAAGGGGACCGAAAATGATCGGCCCCCTTTGGCAACACGGCATTTCGATCATTCAGATCGCGAGAGCCGGACGGCGCAAGGCTCCGTGCGACGCATGGCCGCCCTTACGGCCTGCCACGGACGCCAGATCGTGATTTTGTGAAAAACTTCTTTTTGCCGGGCTGACGCTCATGCCGCCTTTGCGCCCAGCCTCGGCGGCCAACAGCGGGTTCTGCGCGAAACTACGCTTCTCGTTCGGCACGCTTTTGCCGCCCTTTTGGGCAATCGCACGCTGCTTTTCCGGATCCATCGAAGCAAATCCACGAGTTGACGTTGGCATCAGGTCTCTCCGTTGCTGTTGCGGTCTAGTTTCACCGCTAGAACAACGCGCGTCTTGCGGGAGAGTTCCGGCAAGGCTCAAGAATTTAACGCAACGATAAAATTCTGGTTTCGCAGGGAACCAAGTTCCGAATTGGGGGTTCTGGATATGCGGTGTGGCATCCCCCCAAATGTCCCGACGCGCAATTGACCCGCGGCGGTGTTGCCCAATCCACCGTCGCGGGATTTTTTTTAAATCCGCGCATGGGTATCCTGAAAATATGATGTGTTAATTCAATGAGTTGCGTCGTCTATCCGGCGTGACCTCCGGCCAAAAAAAAGGGCTTGGCTGACCACCGCCTTGAGACTCTCGACGCCAAAAGGTTTGGTGATCAGGAAAGCCGGTTCAGGAGCCTTTCCAGTCAGGAAACGCTCGGGGAAAGCCGTGACAAAAATCACTGGAGCCTCGAAGCTGAGCAGCATCTGGTTGACAGCCTCAAGCCCCGAACTTCCATCCGCCAACTGGATATCAGCCAGGATCAAGCCCGGCAGGGTCTTTTCAGCGGCCTTGACGGCTTCGTGATGGGTTCGGGCAATGGCCGTGACACGGTGCCCGGCCGCCTCCAGCAGTTTTTTCAGATCAAGAGCGATCAGAGGCTCGTCCTCAATCACCAGAACATCCGTATGAAGCTGTTTGGCGATCTCCTGTTCCGCCCGTTCCAGCAGCGTCTCCGCCTCCACGCGCGGTATATTCATGATGGCGGCGATGTCCGCAGGCTCAAAGCCTTCCAGCGCCGACAGCAGAAAAGCGACGCGCGGTTGCCAGGAAATAGCGTTGAGTTTTTCGCGCGCGCCGCGTTCATCTGGCGTCAGGCCGGCGGGCGGATTCTTGGCTGTCTGAGGCTGCGCAGCCCAGCAATTCAGCAAAATTCTGTAAAGCGCGTCGCGCGAGTCAGGGCCAGCCCGAAACGAAAGCGGGTCCCGCCTGACGGACTCAAGCATCGCCAGGACGCAGGCGTCGCCCTCGTGTTGGCTGCCGGCAAGCGCGCGGGCAAACCGACGCAGATAAGGGACTTGAGTGGAGATCTCCTGGCTGCCGGCCATTTCGCCTTTCCTTAGTCCTGTTTCCGAGATGGAGAGATTCCCGGACCAAACCGCCCAGCCTGATCCCGAAAGCGCCTCGTGATCTTCACACGCCTGCGGAAGTGTCGCACATGCGTGCTTCCCAACCAAATTTTCAGTCATCGCGCCAGACTTCGCACAGGCGGGCCCCAAGCGGCCTTTCTATCACAATAGCCTTGGAGAAAATTGGTTCCCGCTCAGGGAACGAATTGCCCTATTTTGCGTTTGGATACAGTATAGCGTTGTTGCGCTTTGTGGAAACTCGTTTTTTGCACCGCGCTGGCAGGGATGGGACGACATGGACGAGAAACCGTTGAAAAAGCGGCCCGAAATTCTGACTTCCGGGCAGGTTCAGGTTTCGGAAACCGCGCCAGGATCCCTTGGCAACGGAATTTCACGTCCTGCGGGCGCTCCTTGCGATGTCAACAACAAGCTTGGAGCGGATATTTTGCCACTCGCTTCCGCGCGTCGCTACAAGCGCCTCAAGGCCAGACCTGTGCCGCGGGAAAGAGTTCCGATCGAGCGGCAAATTGGCCAGCAGCTCAAGTCCATTTACGACGATGTTCTGGCGCAACCGGTTCCCGACCGTTTTCTTGAGCTGTTGCGGGAACTTGAGGCCGGTTCGGATTCCTCAAAGGGAAACGCGGGCGCATGAAACCCGGCGGCGACGTCAAAGCGGATCTCGTCGCGGCAATTCCGAGCTTGCGCGCGTTTGCCGTTTCGCTTTCCGGAAACCAGGATCGCGCCGACGATCTGGTGCAGGAAACCCTGGTCAAGGCCTGGAGCAATCTGTCGAGTTTCACAGAGGGAACAAAGCTTGGCGCGTGGCTCTTCACCATCCTGCGCAATATCTATTATTCGGAATACCGCAAACGTCGGCGCGAAGTGTCCGACCCCGACGGTCTCTTCGCGGCGACGCTGACGACAGGGCCGGCCCAGTCTGGCCATATGGATTTTCTCGATTTCCGCGCCGCGCTGGCGAAATTGCCGCCGGATCAGCGTGAAGCGTTGATTTTGATCGCAGCCTCGGGTCTGTCCTACGAAGAGGCGGCGGCTGTGTGTCACTGCGCCATCGGCACCATGAAGAGCCGCGTCAACCGCGCCAGATCGCGCCTCGTGGAGCTTCTCTCCATCGCCTCCGTCGACGACATTGGCGACGGCGAGTGGCGCGCCGGTCTCCAGTCGCTAACCAACGGCCATCGCTTGCCCCGCACAGGCAGCGACTGAAAGTGTGGGTTGAAGCGGACCCTGACATGACGACAGAACGCCCATCCGACCATCGCGTCGAAACGGACTCGATTGGGCCCGTCAACGTTCCCATCGATAGGTACTGGGGGGCGCAGACCGAGCGCTCAAAACGCAATTTTCGCATTGGCGGCGAATTGATGCCGATTGCGATCATTCACGCCCTTGCGCTCGTCAAAAAGGTTGCGGCGGAGGTCAACCGCGATCTCGGACTGCTCGAGCCCCGCCGCGCCGCGGCCATTGTCGCCGCGGCGAATGAAATCGTCGAGGGCGGCCTCGACGCCCATTTTCCGCTGGTGATCTGGCAGACCGGTTCCGGCACCCAGACCAATATGAACGTCAACGAGGTCATCGCCAATCGCGCCAATGAACGCATGGGCGCGCAACTGGGCCTGAAAGCGCCGGTTCATCCCAACGATCACGTAAACCTTGGACAATCGTCGAACGATTGTTTCCCCACCGCGATGCACGTGGCCGCGGCGCGGGCGTTGACTCACGACCTTCTGCCCGCGCTCGATGCGTTGACGAGCGCCTTGATGAACAAAGCGGAGGCATTTTCGTCGATCGTCAAAATAGGCCGCACGCACTTGCAGGACGCAACGCCTGTGACGCTCGGTCAGGAGTTTTCCGGCTACGCGGCGCAAATGCGACTGGCCGCGTCGCGCATTCGCCGGACGATGCCCGATTTGCTTGCGCTCGCCCAGGGCGGCACGGCCGTGGGCACGGGCCTCAATACCCACCCGGACTTCGCTGAAAAATTCGCCGCCCGTATGGCGGCGGAGACGAAAATTGATTTCGTCACAGCGCCCAACAAATTCGAAGCGCTGGCCTCGCACGACGCCATCGTGTTCGCGCACGGCGCCTTGAACGCGGCGGCGACAGGCCTGTTCAAGATCGCCAACGACATAAGACTTTTGGGCAGCGGGCCGCGCAGCGGGCTTGGCGAATTGCGCTTGCCCGAGAACGAACCGGGTTCCTCAATCATGCCCGGCAAAGTCAATCCAACGCAGGCTGAAGCGGTGACGATGGTCTGCGCCCAGGTGTTTGGCAATCAGACGACGATTTCGGTGGCGGGCTCCCAGGGACACCTCGAACTCAATGTCTTCAAGCCCGTGATTGCCGCGGCGTTGCTGCAATCCATCCGTTTGCTCGCCGATGCAGCGGCGAGCTTTCGCGAACATTGCATCGAGGGCATCGAGGCGGATGGCGCGCGTATCTCTGAACAGTTGAGCCGCTCGCTCATGCTCGTGACCGCGCTCGCGCCGAAAATCGGCTACGACAACGCCGCGAAAATCGCCAAAGCGGCTCACGCGAACGGCACCGCCTTGCGGGACGAGGCGGTCGGGCTGGGTTTCGTCAGCGCCGAGGAATTCGACGCGCTGGTGCGGCCCGCCTCGATGCTGGGGCCGTCGGCATAGCGCGGCGCTATCGACACCCATCGAGTTTGCTCGCGGTGTTCTCGAGCTTGAAGGGCCCGAGCTTTTCCGTCGCGTAATCGACGAACTCGTTGGTGAGCAACCTTTCCACCGGCAGCTCTTTCGTCGTCAATCCCTCTCCCATGTAATAAGTCTGCATGTCCATCAGGCTCGGCACGTTGATGCGCCCGTTTGGATTGCGCGCAGGCCAGGGGTAACGGTTCAGAACGTCGGGCCGGGTCTCCATTCCCGTGCGCACGATGATATCGACGACTTCCTGACGGTTTTTGCCGCCGTGATAGGCCTGACAATATTCATAGGCTGCTTTCTGATAGGCGACGAAGTAGCGCTTTACCAGTTCCCTGTTCTTCGCGACCCAATCCATATTCGCGATATTGACCGCGATGGTGAGCGGCCTGGGATCGGCGTAATCATCGGGATCGGCGAGAATTTTTGCCACGCCCTGTTCGACATATTGCGAGGCCCAGGGCTGGATCACCAGCGCGGCGTCGACCGCTTTGTTGGCGAGGCCGATGCCCATCTGCACGAAGTTGAGGATTTTGATGTCGACATCCTTGATGCCGACGCCGCCGCTTTTGAGAATTTTGCCGACTTCATAGGTCGTCACCGTGCCCGGCCCGTTGGACGCGATCGATCTGCCACGCAAATCCGCCGGCTTTTTGATAGTGTCCGCGAGATCGGCGCGCACGAGCAATTTATGATTGAGCGGCGTCGAAACGCGGTCGGCGACGATCGCCAACGGCAAGCCGCGTTCAATGGCGTTGAAATAACCCACGGTGATGCCGCCTTCGATCACCTGCAATTGTCCCTGCGCCAGCAAGGTCATGACATTGGCGGCCGAATCCAGCTCCTCCGGAACGACCTTGATCCCCGCTTCTTTGAAATAGCCCTTTTCAATCGCGATCATCGTCGTCGCTGTGCCGAGGCCGCGCGCAATCCCGATGCGGACTTCGACTTCCTGGGCGATGGCGGGCAAGCCGGCGCAGACGATCAAGGCGGCGGCCCACGGATGTTTCGGCATGTTCATCGCCCTTCAATGTGTTTGCCCGGCCATGGTCGGCGGCTACCTGCACCCCGCCAGCTTGCTCTCCGCATTTTCAACCACAAACGGCCCGAGCTTCCGCATGGCGTAATCGACATATTCATTGTTGACGAGTTTTTCGATGGGCGATTCCTTTGTCGCGAGTCCTTCCTTCAAATAATATTTCTGCATGTCCAGAAGGCTGGGCTCGTTGACATGGCCATTCACATTGCGCGCCGGCCAGGGATATTTGTTGAGCACATCGGCGCGGGCTTCAAGTCCCGTGCGCACGATAATGTCGATGACTTCCTGGCGGTTCTTGCCGCCATGATAGGCCTGACAATAGTCGCGCACGGCGCGTTGATAAGCGACGTAATAACCACGCACGAGCTCTTTGTTCCTGTCGGCCCATTCGGTGTTGACGAGATTGACGGCTATGGTGAGCGGCTTGGGATCGGCGTAATCGTCGGGATCGGCGAAAACAGCCGCGATTCCCTGATCCACATATTGCGAGGCCCAGGGCTGGATGACGAGCGCCGCGTCCACCGCCTTGTTGGTGAGCCCGACGCCCATGTTGACGAAGGACAGAATCTTGATGTCGACGTCCTTGACGCCGATGCCGCCGCTCGCGAGAATTTTCGCGACCTCGTAGGTCGTCACGGCGCCCGGACCATTGGAGGCGATGATCTTGCCCTTGAGGTCGGCGGGTTTTTTGATGGTGTCGACAAGGTCCTTGCGCAGCAGCAGTTTATGGCTGAGCGGCGTGGAGACGCGGTCCGCCACAATCGTAATGGGCAGGCCGCGTTCAAGGCCGTTGAAATAGCCGACGGAAATGCCGCCTTCGACGATCTGCAATTGCCCCTGCGCCAGCAGCGCCATGACGTTCGCCGCCGAATCAAGCTCTTCGACTTCGATCTTGACGCCGGCCTCTTTGAAATAGCCCTTCTCCACCGCGATCATCGTGGCGGCGGTCGCAAGCGCCTTGGCGATGCCGACGCGCAGAACTTTTTCCTGCGCATTTGCGGCGGTCAGGAAAAAGGCGAGGGCGGCGGCGGTCGCGAAAATTCGCGCGGGGGCATGCAATTAATTGGTCTCCTTGTGACAGGGCGCGCAATGTGTCAGCAATCGACGGCAGGCGCAACTTGCGCGGGAGGATTGCGAGGTGGCGGCGGGCGCAAAAAAATGGATAGGGCAACCGCTGCGGCGCATCGAGGACGCGCGGTTTTTGCGTGGGCAAGGGCGCTTTACGGACGATGTGAATTTGCCGGGGCAGGCGTGGTGCGTGTTTCTGCGATCGCCCCATGCCCACGCGAAGATCGCCGGGATAAACGCGTCGGCGGCGCTCGCTTCGCCCGGCGCCCTGGCGGTGCTGACAGGCGTCGACTATATCGCGGACGGCTGCGGCGGCATCCCGCAAAACGCCGTCTCCGCCGATTCCATCGAGTGGCAACGCCCGGCCTTTCGCGTCGACGAAGGCCATGTGGTCGCCGACGCGCCGCATATGCCGCTGGCGATCGACCGCGTGCGATACGTGGGGGAGATCGTCGCGCTGGTGATCGCGCAAACGCAGGAACAGGCGCGGCTCGCCGCCGAGCGCGTCGATGCGCGCTATGAAGTTCTGCCGGCCGTTGCCGATGCGCTCGCGGCCGTTGCGTCGGACGCCCCGCAGGTCCGGGCGAGCGCTCCCGGCAATATCGCGCTCGACGCCGTGGTGCGGGACCGCGCATTGACACAGGACGGTTTCGCCCGTGCGCGCCTTGTCGTCGAAGGAGAGTTCCGTTCGCCGCGCACGATGCCCGCACAACTCGAAACGCGCGCCGCGATTGGCGACTATGACGCCTCCACCAATACGTACATTCTCGTTTCCGGCTGTCAGGGCGTGCACCGCGTGCGTGGCGCCGTTGCGGCGGCGCTGAACGTCCCGCCCGAGCGCGTGCGTGTTTCAACGCCCGATGTCGGCGGCGGTTTTGGCGGACGCAGCAGCCCCTGTCCCGAGCAGGCGCTGATCGCATGGGCGGCGGGGCGTTTGCGAAAGCCCGTGAAATGGACGGCGGACCGCGCGGAATCCTGCCTCTCCGACTACCAATCGCGCGACGCCGTTGTGCGCGCGAAAATGGCGCTTGACGCCAACGGCAAAATTCTCGCCTATGATTTTGAGATGATCGGCAACATCGGCGCGCATTCGGTGTCTTTCACCAATCTGCACAACGCCTGGCGCGTCTCGACAACGGTCTATGACATTCAGGCGGCGAGCGTGCGGCTCGTTGGCGTCTATACGCACACAATGCCGACGTCGGTCTATCGCGGCGCCGGGCGCCCGGAAGCGACGCTCGCCATTGAACGCCTGTTGGATATGGCCGCGCAAAAACTCAAGATCGACCGCGTTGAAATCCGTCGCCGCAATCTCGTGCGCCGCTCGCAAATGCCTTATGCGACAGCGTCGGGGCTCTCTTATGACAGCGGCGATTTCGCGGGGAATATGGACGCCGCGTTGAAGCTCGCGGGCTGGAGCGGTTTCGAAGCCCGGCGCGCGAACGCGAAGTCGCGTGGAAAGCTTGCGGGCATTGGTCTTTCCAATTCGATCGAGACGCCGATCGGCATGCCGCACGAGCGCGTCGAGCTGGAAGTGCTGGCGAATGGGCGTGTCGAACTCAAGGTCGGCACGCAATCGAGCGGACAGGGGCATGAGACCGTTTACGCGCAAGTCGTCGCCGATCTCATCGGCGTGACGCCTGACGATATAGACTTCATCGGCGGCGACACGGACCTGGTGGAAAGCGGCGGCGGCACGCATTCGGACCGCTCGATGCGGCTGGCGGGCCATCTCATGGTTGAAGCCGGCGGCGCGGTGATCGCGCAGGGCAAAGGGATTGCGGCGGCGTTGCTGGGCGTCGCGGAAGCGGACGTGCGTTTCGGCGACGGCTATTTCCAGACGGCGAACAACAATCGCCGCTTCGATGTCTTCGACATTGCGGGCGCAATAGCGAGCAACGCCGCGCTGCCGCGTGAGCTGCGCGCGCCGCTGCGGTCGAAAAAGACCTTCACGGGCCGCATCCCCGCGCATCCCACGGGCGCCGCCGTCTGCGAAGTCGAGATCGACCCTGAAACCGGCGCTGTTGAAATCGCGCGATACGCCACGGTTCACGACGCGGGCCAGCCGATCAATCCACTCATTCTGCATGGACAGACCCATGGCGCCATCGCGCAGGGCGTCGGGCCGGCCTTGATGGAGGCTGTGTCCTATGATTCCGACGGGCAGGCGCTGACCGGCAGCTTTATGGATTACGCCATGCCGCGCGCCGATATGTTTCCGATGTTCGCCGCCGAATTCTCGGAGGATCCCACCCAGAGCAATGTGTTGCGCGTCAAAGGCGGCGGCGAAGGTGGGACGACGCCCGCGCCCGCCGCCGTGATGAACGCCATATTCGACGCGCTCGCGCCGCTTGGCGTCGCCGCGCTTGAAATGCCGGCGACGCCGCAGCGCGTATGGCGCGCCATCAAGGCCGCGCGCGGCTGATTTGCGGCGCGCGCCTTCGTTGTGCTAGGCGAGCGCAACTTTAAAGGACGATGACCATGATACGCAGCGAAAAGCGCATTCTCACCACGCATGTCGGCAGCCTCATCCGCCCGCCGGAGTTGCGCACGTTCATCGCCGCCCGCAACAAGGGCGCGGCCTACGACAAGGCGGCCTATGCGGCGTGTCTCGATAAATCCGTGAAAGAAGTCGTGGCGCAGCAGCACAAGGCCGGCATTGATATTCCCAGCGACGGTGAATTTGGCAAGGCGATCTCGTGGTCTCAATATGCGCTGACGCGCCTGTCGGGTTTCGAGCGCCGTCCGCTTTCGGGGAAAAACCCTTTCGACGCCGGCGCCGACCGCGCGAAGTTCTCCGCCTTCTACGCCGAGATGGACGCCAACGACCCGCCCAACACGGCGATGGAATCCATCTGCTCGGGCCCGATCAAATACACGGGTCAGGACGAGCTCAAGATGGACATCGACAATTTCAAGGCCGCGTTGAAAGGCGTTGCTGTCGAAGAGGCTTTCTTGCCCGTCGCCGCCGTTTCCAGCGTCATTCCCGACCGCAAGAATGAATTCTACAAGACCGAGGAAGAATGCTCGATCGCCATCGCCGAAGCCATGCGCACGGAATACAGGATGATCACCGATTCCGGCGTCGTCGCTCAGCTGGACGACGCGTGCGCCGCCGTCACCTGGGACCGCATGTCGCCGACGAAGAGCTTCCCCGAATATTTGAAATGGCTGGAGCGTCAGGTCGAGATCATCAACCATTCGCTGGAAGGCGTGCCTGAAGACCGCGTGCGTTATCATGTGTGCTGGGGGTCGTGGCCGGGGCCGCACACGACCGACGTGGCGCTGCGCGACATTGTGCATCTCATTCTCAAGATCAAGGCGCAGGCGTTTGTGATTGAAGGCGCCAATCCGCGCCATGAACACGAGTGGAAGGTGTGGCGGGATGTGAAACTTCCGGCGGGGAAAATCCTCATCCCCGGCGTCGTCAGCCACGCCACGAACATCGTCGAGCATCCCGAACTCATCGCCGAGCGCATCGGCAGATACGCCAAAATCGTCGGCCGCGAGAATGTCATCGCCGGCACCGATTGCGGATTTGCGCAAGGCCCGTTGTTGCAACGCGTTCACCCCACGATCATGTGGGCGAAGTTCGAGGCTCTTGCGGAGGGCGCCAAGCTCGCGTCGAAGCAATTGTGGTCGTAGGAAAACGGAAGGTTTGACGCGCCGGGGCGGACTTGACCGTTCACCCAGGCGCTTCATGCAGGAGCGGATTTCCCCGCGCCTCCCGCCGCCCCATTCGGCGACAACGCCGCCCTGGCCCTGTTCAAGGGTGAATTCTGTCGTCGGCGACGCGCACCAGGAAACCGTCCTTGCGCGCGATGAAATCGCCTATCAGTTCGGCGACCGCCTCCGGGCGCGCCTCGTCGATGGGATCAAGAGCGTCGTAAACATAGACAAGATGCGCTTTGCCGAACGCGCGCCGCCATGTCGTGCCGGGCGTAGCGGGATGCGGCGACATCGCCGCGCCGAAGAGTAGAAGCACCGGCGTTTCGAGGGCTTTCAGCTTTGCGGCCAACGTGGCGTCCAGGCCGGCCAGAGCGGGCGGCGAAATCAGCGTCAGCGTTTCGATTTTCGCCGCGTGTTCGAGCGTCAGCGCAAGAACTTGCGCCGCATCCCGCGTATTGGCGACAACATGGCAACGCGCATCGTCCGCGCGCAGAAAATCTCCCAGCGATTTCAC
>JANYDZ010000352.1 GCA_025363375.1 Hyphomicrobiales bacterium | reverse complement strand
TCGGCGAGGGTCTTGATGCCGCTGTCTTTCAGCGCCACGACCTGAATGTAATTGGGATAGATGGCGGCAAGACCGCGCAGCTTGTCCTGCTTGCCCTTGAACCCGGCCTCCTCGTTGCCTTCCCACGCAAACGCCAGCGAGTCGCCCAGCGTGAAGGCGATCTCGCCCTTGCCGCCCTGCAGCAGCACGAGGTTTTCGACGGAAGCCTTCGTCGCCTGCACGGAGGGCCGCGCGCCGGGAATTTTCTCGGCGTAAAGCTTCGAAAGCGCCACGCCGAGCGGATAATAGACGCCGGATGTGCCGCCGGTCAGCACATTGAGAAAATCGTCGGCGCGCGCGGCGGGAGCGGCGAAGAGGACCGCGGCCGCGAACGAGCCGCGCAGGAACGGCTGAACTGAAGACATGATTGGCATCCTTCGGATGAACTGGCTCGGGAAGTGGTAACGCAGGCGCGCGGCGGATCATAGGGGCGCCTCATTCGACCAAAGGGGAGGGCCGGGATCGGCTCTGTCTCGCGCCCTGGCGGCGGGGACAAACTTTGCGGCCGCGCGCTGGACTGATACAACCCGCGCACGCCGGACTATTTCGTCCCTGTGGATTCACGAGCGCGCGCGGATGAACGATCCTTCTGACAAGCAAATTGATGAATCTGAATTGCCCGTCTCCGCGCGGATCAAAGCCAGGCTTCAACGTTCCCGCAAGAGATTCAACGCCAACGACAATATTTCGGAGTTTATCGAGCCAGGCGAACTCGACGCCCTTTTCGATGAAGTCTCGACGAAAATGAACGGCGTGCTGGAAAGCCTTGTTATCGACATCACAAGCGATCACAACACGCTCGATACGGGTCGTCGCGTCGCCAAGATGTATCTCAACGAGGTGTTTCGCGGCCGCTATGTCGAGGCGCCGCCGGTGACGGAGTTTCCCAACGCCGAGAACCTCAGTGAGCTCATGATCGTTGGCCCCATCACCGTGCGCAGCGCCTGCAGCCACCACTTTTGTCCGATCATGGGCCGCATATGGATCGGCGTGATGCCGAACGAGCATTCCAATCTGATCGGGCTGTCGAAATACACGCGCCTGGCGGACTGGATCATGAGCCGTCCACAAATTCAGGAGGAGGCCATCACGCAATTGGCGGACCTGTTGATGAACAAGGTCAGCCCCGACGGATTGGCCGTCGTGATGGAAGCGGATCATTTTTGCATGCATTGGCGGGGCGTGAAGGACGCCGAGACCAAAATGATCAACAGCGTCATGCGCGGCTCGTTTCTGAAGAACCCTTCGCTGCGTCGGGAATTCCTGTCGCTTATTCGCACCAAGAATTGAGGCCGCCATGCTCGTTCAATGTCTTTACGCCAGCCGCCTTGTCTCCACGCAGGCGGAAGGTCAGATCGATTCCATCCTGGAGCAGTCGCGCCGCAACAACCCGCGCATGGGCGTCACGGGCATTCTGTGTTTCACAAACGATGTTTTCATCCAGGTGCTTGAAGGGGGCCGGGATGAAGTGTCTGAATTGTACAACAGGATCGTCGGCGATGAGCGTCACCGCGATGTGCGGTTGCTGGTCTACGAGGAAATTTCAGAACGGCGGTTCAGCAACTGGACCATGGGTCAAGTGGATATTTCGAAAGTGAACCCGGGCCTTCTGCTGAAATACTCAAAAAAGGCGACGCTTGATCCGTTTAGCTGCTCAGGTCGCGCGACCATGTCGTTGATTCACGAATTGCTCGACTCCGCCGCGATTGTGGGACGCAACGGCTAGATGACAAGAACCACGCGCCGATCGGAAACCTCCGCTTTATCGATCGACCGGCCAAGGCTTGTCGATGTTAACGACCGCATGCAAACCGGCTACCGCTATGAATTGACGGCCCGCGAGGGCGGCGGTTTTGATCCCGACTTTCGACCCGAATTAACGCCGCAACTCATGCTTGACCTGGGCGTGTTCGGCGGAAAATATATGACGGACACCCGCGAAGAGTTTCCCGAAAACTGGTTCAGGAACGCAAAGCTCTCGCCGTCCGGCCGCAACCCCGCGCTGAACTATTTTGGCGTCGACGCCAGTCAGCCTTTGTCGGAATGGCGGAAAAAGGGGTGGCTTCACCCCGCAGATCCGCGCGGCTGGTTCCAGTGGTATTGCCGCTATTTTATGGGCCGACGCATGCCGGCGGAAGATGTGAGGCAGATCAAGCGCTGGAAGGCGTTCCGGCGGCATGTGACGCAAGTCAGGCGAAACTGCGAGCCGGGCGATCCCTTTTGCCGTCCGCGCCAAAGGCAGGCCTTGCTGCACTGGGCCTACGACAGCCGCAAAATATAGGCGCGCCTGTCAAGGTTGTCGTTGCCGCGAAAATGTGCGGATAATGTCGCGCCCGATTTTTCCGGGAGGTTCCCGGGACTTCGCGCGTTACGTTTCAGGAGGACGCGCCGTGAAATTCCTGCAGGTCCTGTTCATCGTCGGTTTTGCCGGTCTGGCCGCGGTCCCCGCGCAGGCCAAGCATCAGATCACGCGCATCGTCAAGAAAAACACCGCCGCCGACATCACCGACAACTTCCAATTGGGTCCCAATTGCAGCGACGGCTATCTCTTTGAGACCGGCTATGTCACGAAAAAGCCCGCGCACGGCTCAGTCGAAATCGTGCGCGAACGCGTGCAACTGACGCAAAAGCGCTTCAATTTCCCGCGCAAACTGGCGTGCGAGGGCGCGACGATCACGGTTCAATTCGTCCGCTACACGCCGGCCCCCGGCTACTCCGGCCCGGACGGATTCCGGGTTGCCTGGGGCAATAATCCACAAACCCTGGTTTACACCTTCACCGTGAAATAGTCCTTCATTGCAACGGCGGACGACAGCCGCGCGTTGACACGGCCTGCTCCTCCGTTGTTCATCGCGGCAACGTCAGTGTGCGAGCGAGGTTCAATGTCGCGGCGAATGGATAGGCGAAACTTTCTTGAGACAATTGCGAAAGCGGCCGCGGGCCTCGCCGCCCTCAGCCCCGCCGCCCTCGCCGCCGCGGAACTGAAATTCGGTCCCGCGCAACCTTTCTCCTTCAACCGCCTGAAGGACGCCGCCCGCCACATGGCGGTTGAATCCTATGCGGGTCCCGCCCGGCCCTCGCCGGACGTGCTCGAAAAAATTGACTATGACGCCTGGGGCAAAATCCGCTTTGACACGGACGCCGCGCCTTTCGCCAAAGGGCCGGGCAACTTCCCCGTGACTTTCTTTCACCTCGGAAGATTCTTTCAGAAGGCCGTGGAGATTCACCTTGTCGAGGGCGAAAGCGCGCGCGCCATTCTCTACGATTCCTCCTATTTCAACATGCCGACGGACTCGGTGGCGCGCCAATTGCCCGCCGGCGCGGGCTTTGCCGGCTTTCGCTTTCAGGAGCCGCGCGATGGCGGGATCGACTGGCGCAGGAACGATTGGGTCGCGTTCCTTGGCGCGTCGTATTTTCGCGCCATTGGCGAGCTCTATCAATACGGCCTTTCAGCGCGCGGAATCGCGATCGATCCCGCGATTGGAGGCAAGACGGAGGAGTTTCCCGATTTCACCAGGGTCTATATCGGACCGGAGGAGAACGACACGGTTAGTGTTTTCGCCCTGCTCGAAGGCCCTTCGATCGTCGGCGCCTGCAAATTTTTGATGACGCGCGGCAAAGGCGTTGTCATGGACATCGAGCAGGCCTTGTTCCTGCGCAAGGATGTGGCGCGCTTCGGCGTCGCGCCCTGCACCTCGATGTACTGGTTCTCGGAGACGCGCAAACCAACGTCCATCGACTGGCGCCCGGAAGTGCATGACAGCGATGGCCTCGCGCTGTGGACAGGCGCCGGAGAGCGCGTGTGGCGCCCTCTTAACAATCCAGCGCGCGTGGTCGTGTCGTCCTTCGTCGACGACAATCCGCGAGGCTTTGGGCTGATGCAGCGCGACCGCGAATTCAACAATTACGGCGACGGCGTTTATTACGAGAAGCGCCCGAGCCTGTGGGTCGAGCCCCTCGGCGGTTGGGGGAAGGGCGCGGTGCAACTCGTTGAAATTCCGACCGACGATGAAATCCACGACAATATCGTGGCCATGTGGGTGCCCGAGGCGCCTGCCAAAGCCGGCAATGAATATAATATTCGTTACAAGCTCCACTGGCTCGCCGACGAGCCCTATCCCGGCCCGCTGGCGCGCTGCGTCGCAACGCGTCTCGGCAATGGCGGCCAACCCGGACAACCGCGCCCCAAAGGCGTGCGAAAATTTCTCGTCGAGTTTCTGGGCGGACCTTTGAAGGACATTCCTTTCGGCGTGAAGCCCGAGCCGGTGCTGTGGGCCTCCCGCGGAATGTTCAGCGACTACAAACTCACCGAGGCCGTGCCCGACGGCGTCGTCGGTCACTGGCGCACGCAGTTCGACCTCGTCGTCGACGGCGACGAACCCGTGGAGATGCGCTGCTATCTGCGCGCGGGCGGGAACGTGCAGTCGGAAACGTGGTCGTATCAGTACCATCCGTTTTGAGCGCGCGCGGAGATTGAAATGGCGTCCACGCAAGGCAACGTCGATTTTATCCTTGAACAAATCGCGCGCGCGGGCTGCGTCCATGCGCGAAAAATGTTCGGCGAATACGCGGTCTATTGCGACGGCAAGGTCACGGCGCTCGTCTGCGACGATCAATTGTTCGTCAAACAAACCGCCGCTGGCAGGGCTTTGCTCGGCGATGTCGTTGAAGCGTCGCCCTATCCGGGCGCGAAGCGATGCTTTCTCATCTCTGGCGAATTGTGGGACGACGGCGCTTTTCTGACGAAACTCTTCAGGCTCACCGCGTCGGAATTGCCGACGCCAAAGCCGAAGAAAGCCCGGAACAGGTCCCGATAAAGACGTGGCCAATCCGCGCTTTTCAATTCCCTCCACCCATGCGACTTTGGCGCGTCTCGACAAGCGCCGGTTAGGCGCCCGACCCCAAGGAGGAAACCATGAAATACGCTCTCGCCGGCGCCTTGATGCTGGCAAGCCTGCCCGCCTTCGCCCAATCGCCGCCGGAAATTCCCTTCGATTCGGTGCCCGACTTCATCAAACTGCCCGACGACATGCATCTGGGCGAAGGCGCGGGCGTCGCCGTTAATTCGCAAAAGCATGTGTTTGTGTTCCATCGCGGCAATGTCACCGGCGCCGCCTATCGCGCCCAGGCGGCGCAATTGCTCGAATTCGGGCCGGATGGAAAATACATCCGCGAAATCGGCAAAAACCTTTACGCGTGGTCCTATGCGCATGTCGTGCGCGTCGACAAGGACGACAATATCTGGATCGTGGACAAGGGCTCGGACACTATCGTGAAGTTCAATCCACAGGGCCGGGTCGCCGCCGTCTTCGGCCGCAAGGCCGAGGCTTCCGACGAAGAGTCCGAGCCTTACAAGCGCGCCGGGCAGCCCAAGCCGACGAATTTCGACAATGGGCGTTTCCGCCAGCCGACGGACGTGACCTGGGACCCGCAGGGCAACGCCTATATCAGCGACGGCTACTGGAATTCGCGCATCGGCAAGATCGACAAGAACGGCGACTGGGTGAAGACTTGGGGTTCGCCTGGCAAAGGCGAGGGCCAGTTCGACACGCCGCATTCCATCACAGCCGACGCGCAGGGCAACATCTATGTCGCCGACCGCGGCAACCGCCGCATTCAGGTCTTCGACGGCGAAGGAAAATTCCTGCGCGCCATGAGCATCGACGTGCCGCTGCCGGAGGGCGCCAGGCCCGCCATCGGCAACCAGCCGCCGACCCTGCAAGGTTATGTGGGCGGCATGACGCAAATGCCCGGCGCGCCCTGGGCCGTGTGTATCTCGCCCGGCCCGACGCAATATCTCTACGCCTCCGACGCTTTCCCCGGCCGCATCTACAAGATGACGCTCGACGGCAAGATTGTCGGCATGCTTGGCAAAGCCGGCAAGCTGCTGAAACAGTTTGGCTGGATTCACGAAATTGCCTGTCCTTCCGAGAACGAACTTTATGTCGCGGAAGTGCTGAACTGGCGCGTGCAAAAACTGCTGCTGCGTCCCGAACCGGCAAAGTAACATAGGACAGGGCCGGGACGCGATCGCCTTTCGCGTCCCGGCGGCAAAACATGGGGACGTCATGAGCGCGGCTGGCTACGACTATATCATTGTCGGCGCGGGTTCGGCGGGCTGCGTGCTCGCCAATCGCCTGAGCGCGTCGGGCGCGGACAAGGTGCTGATCCTTGAGGCGGGCGGGCGCGACTGGGATCCGCTCATCCACATTCCCGTCGGCATGGGCAAGATGCATCAGTTTCGCCTGCACGACTGGGGCTATGACGCCGAGAAGGATCCGGGCCTGAACGATCGAAGCATCGAGGCCATGCGCGGAAAAGTGTTGGGCGGTTCGCACTCCATCAACGTCATGGCCTACACGCGCGGCGACAAGGGCGATTACGACCGCTGGGCGCGCGAGGACGGCGCTCCCGGCTGGTCCTACCAGGAAGTGTTGCCCTATTTCAAACGCGGCGAGACCTGGTGCGAAGGCGAAAACCAATGGCGCGGCGGCGCGGGCGAAATCAACGTGCGCTGGAGCGGCGTCTATGATCCGCTGTTCGATTCTTGGATCGAGGCGGGCAAGGCGGCGGGTTTCGCGCACAATAATGATTTCAACGGCGCGACAAGCGAAGGTTTCGGGCGCATTCAGCAAACCATCAAAAACGGCAAGCGGCACTCCGCCGCGCGTGCGCATCTGCATCCCTCCCTTGGACGCGGGAATCTCAGCCTCGAAATAAAGGCCCACGCGACGCGCATTCTGTTTGAAGGCGCGCGCGCCGTCGGCGTTGAATATCGCAAGGACGGGCAGACCCGCACAGCCCGCGCCGACAAGGAGGTCATCGTCTCCTCCGGCGCCTTCAACGCGCCGCAACTGCTGATGGTCTCCGGCGTCGGCCCCGCCGACCATCTTACGCGGCATGGAATCAAGACAATCGTCGACCTGCCCGTCGGCAAGGGATTGCAGGATCATCTGGCGGCGTGGTTCTCGTGGGCGCGCAACGGCAACGGCGCCTTCCATCAACTCATGCGTTTCGACCGCATGGCGCTCGCCATGATGCAGGCCTGGTTTTTCGGCACGGGGCCAGGCACCGACTTGCCGGGCAATCTCTTCGCCTTCATCAAGACGGATTCTACGGAGCCTTATCCCGACATCGAATTCATGTTTCGCGGCACGTCGCAGACGCCGCACCTGTGGTTCCCCGGAATCAAAAAACCCTACGAGGACGCCTTCGGCATTCGCCCGGCGCTGATGCACCAGAAAAGCCGCGGCGAAGTGCTGCTCCGCTCCGCCGATCCGCTGGATCGCCCGCGCATTCACTATAATTTTCTAAGCCATCCCGACGATATCAAGACCATCATAAAAGGCGCGCGCGTCGCCCTTGAAGTGGCCGAACAACAGGCGATGAAACAATACAAGGGCCGCATGGTCGGCCCGCCTGAAGTGAAGACCGACGCCGACATCGAGGCGTGGTTCCGCAAGACCGCGATCACCGTGCATCACCCGTGTTGCTCGTGCCCGATGGGGCCGGTGCTCGATCCGCAATTGCGCGTGCATGGAACGCAGGGGCTGCGCGTGGCGGACGCCTCCGCCATGCCGACGATCGTTGGCGCGCATATCAACGCCGCGGTGTTGATGATCGCGGAGCGCGCGGCGGACTTCGCGCTTGGCAAGCCGGCGTTGACGCCGACGGCGGGGGTGTGAAGCCGCCCCTTCACTCGTCCATCGTAAACCCGGTCGCCGCCACGATGCCGCGCCACTTTTCAATATCCGCCTCGACGATCTTCGCAAAATCGGCGGGTGATTGCGAAACAATTTCGAGCGCCATTTTCTCCATGGCCTCGCGCGTCTCGCGTGTTTGCAAGGCCGCGCGGATGGCTTCGTTCGCCTTCCACACGAGCGCGGGCGGCGTTGCGGCGGGCATGAAAACCCCGAACCATTCTTCCGCCGTGACGTCGGGATAGCCAAGCTCCGTGAAGGTCGGCACATCCGGCAGCGACGCCGAACGTTCGGCGCCGGTCGTCGCCAGCGCCCGGACCTGCCCCGCCTGAATCATCGGCAATACGTTCAGAATGACCGCGATATTGGTCGCTATCTGGCCCGCGATCAAATCCTGCACCGCCGGCGCCGCGCCGCGAAACGGCACATGCGTAAAATCAATCCCGAGCGCGCGCCCGATCATATAGCCGGCGAAATGCGGCATCGATCCCGAGCAGGAGCTGCCATAGAAAGCCCGGCCTGGATTGGCTTTGCACCACGCCGAAAATTCCTTCTGCGTCTTGACCTCCGCCGGTACGCCCGGGCCAACGGCAAGCGCAAACGCGGTCGACGAGACCGTCGTCACAGCCTGAAAATCCGCCATGGGATCGTAGCCGAGCTTTTTGTAAACGTGAGGGTAGATCACCTGGATCGACGCCGGCGTCAACAGCATGGCCGAACCATCGGGCGGCGACGACTTGACGTTCGCGACGCCGAGCCTGCCCCCGGCGCCCGAATGATTGTCCATGATGAGCGAGGGCGCCCAATTCTTCATCTGGTTGATGATCAGCCGCGACAGCACATCGGTCGAGCCTCCGGGTGGAAAGCCAACCACCATGCGCGCGGGCTTGTCGATGGTTTGCCCGCGCGCGCCGCTTGAACCGCCTGCGCAAAGCGCCGCGCCCGCGCCAACGAACGCGCGCCTTGTGATGGAATTTTCGCGGGATGGACTCATGTGTCATTTCCCTTCGAGCAGATGTTTCATCCTGGCGATCACGTCCGCCGGCGTTTGCAGGCTCTTCTGGATCAGCCCCTGCAGCTCCGCCCCGCCAAGCGGATGAAACTCAGCCCTGGAGCGCTCGACTTCAGCGCGAAATTCCGGGTCTTTCATCGTTGCGTCAAAGGCCGCGCGCAAGATGGCGACGCGGTCCGGCGCCATGCCGGGCGGCGCGATGAAGGAACGCCCGATGTCGGCGGTTGACGCATAGAGCCGCAACATCGCGCGGTCCTCCGGACTATCGCCGAGTTCGCCAACCGCGGGCACGTCGGGCAATTCGGCGGAACGGGTCGTCGTGCCCTGCACCAGCAGATTGATGGATTTTTGCGCCAGCCAATGCGCGTGGCTGACATTCAGCGAGCCCCACGAGGTGAAGGCGGCGTCGACCTCCCCTTTCTCCATGGCGAGCAGCACTTCGGCGCTGGCGGGATAGCCAGCGACGATGCGGAATTTCGCGCCCGCGGCGGCGTTGAGCAGTTTCGGGTAACCCTGCGAGGGCGAGCCCGGGCCCGTGCCGCCGATCAGCACCTCGCGCCGCATGGCGTCCTGAATGGTTTTGGCGTGCGACGCCGCTTTTGTCATCATGATTTCGATAACGGAGGTGGCGCGCCCTACCCAATTGAATTCGCCGGACTTGTACTGAACGCCCTGCGAGCCAAGCATCTCTTCAAGCGCGATCGCCTGCGACACGATGCCGATCGCCGCGCCGTCTTTCGGCGCGAGGGAATAAATGAAATTGGCCAGCTTGAACGACCCCGCGCCGGGCATCGATTGCGCGATGACCGTGGGATTGTCGGGCAGATGTTTGCCTATGTGGCGCGCGACGAGACGCCCGTAAAAATCGTAGGAACCGCCGCCGCCAAAGCCGATGTAAATGGACAATGTGCGCCCCTTGAAAACCGGCTCCTGCGTTTGCGAGCGGGCAGGCGCGGCGGCGCAAGAGAGCGCAAACAACAACGGCAACAGTTTCGTCAGCATCCTACCTCCGGCGTGGTCAGGCGCCCGACCTTAGCCGCTTGCGCGGCGCGTTCAAGCCGCGCGCATTTGACTCCGCGGCGCGGACACTTCTAGATTTCCGCGACTCATCGCTCCAACTGGAATGCGGCATGCCCTTCACCGTCAAGGAAATCTCTCCCGCCGGCGGAGCGGAAATCATCGGCTTGGATTGCGGCGCGCCCACGGGCGAAGCCGACATGAGCGCGCTGAAACAGGCGTTCAGCGATTGGCCGGTTCTCTGTATTCGCAGCCAGAAGCTGACGGCGACGCAACTGGCGGCGTTCTCCAGGCAATGGGGCGGCCTGGAACGGCAGGACCGCTCCGCCTATTGCCATCCCGACGATCCCGACGTGCTCGTTCTCTCGAACGAGCGGCGCGCCGATGGCTCGCAGGTCGGCATCGTCGACGCCGGCGATTTCTGGCATTCGGATTCCTCGCACATGACGGATCCCAGCCGAATGACGATGCTTTATTCCGTGAAAAATCCGACGCGGGGCGGCGACACGCATTTCCTCAATCAATATCAGGTCTACGCCGCGTTGCCCGACGCGTTGAAGAATCGCATTGCCGGACGCAAAGCCATTCACCACGTGGCCAAAACCCTCAACCCGCGCGTCGCTGTCTCAACCGAGCGCGAAGGCGCCGCGGAATATTACAAATCGCGCGAGAAGGCGGTGAAGCCGGTCGCGCAGCCCATGGTCCGCACGCATCCGGAGACGGGACGGCAAGCGCTCTACATCTCGCCGCGTTTCACCATCGCGATCGAGGACATGAACGACGCCGAGGCGCAACCCTTGCTCGACGAACTTTTCCGCCACATGTTTTCGCGCGCGGACTGGCAATACACTCACAAGTGGAAAGACGGCGATCTCGTGTTCTGGGACAACGCCTGTCTCAACCACATGGCCGGCGGCGGCTATACATGGCCCGACACGCGGCGGATGCACCGTACGACGGTCGTGGGAGACAGGCCGTTTTATCGGGCGGCGTGAATGTCATTCGGCTCGGACGTGCCCGGACCTTGACCCGCTTCAGTCAATAAAAATCCGCAGCCCGTCCCGCCGGCGTCGGCGACAGCGCCGGCTCCAGTTGCGGCAATTGCCGGCGCGCCGCCTTGCGCGCGCCCACCAGACGATAGACCTGCTTTGTCGCCTCGATCACATGCACGCCCGCGCCGGGCAGCGCCAGACGCGCGCCAATCTTCTCAAACGCGTTTGAAAACCTGAGATAGGCGGGCCGCGCAAACGGCGGGCCATACAGCGCTTCCGTCTCGTGAATCGGCGAGAACAAGGTCTCCCGCAACAAGGCGCGCAATTGTCCGCGCGAATAAGGCTGGCCCTGACCAAAAGGCGTCGTGTCCATGCGCGCCCACACGCTGCGGCGGTTGGGCGCCACCAGCAACATGCGTCCCCCCGGGGTCAGAATGCGCCAGATCTCCGCCAGCATGTCGCGCGGCGCCTCGGAGAGTTCAAGCGCGTGCACAATGAGAATGCGGTCGACGCAGGAATCGGGCAGCGGCAGCATGGTCGCGTCGACGAGCGCCGTCGATGAAACGCCGCCCTCGACGGGCCAGTTCACCACGCCTTGCTCCGCCGGCATGAAGGCGATGACGCGCAGGGCCTTGTCGCGAAAGTCGCCGAGCCACGGCGTCGCGTAGCCGACGCCCAGCACCGACTGGCCCGATACATGCGTCCATCGCTCGCGCACTATTGCGCCAATATGCCGCTGCGCCACGCGCCCCAGCGGCGTGGCGTAAAACGACCGGAGATCGACGACGTCAAGAGCCATGGGGCGAGAATGACACGGCCCGCGCCCGGCGCAAAACGCTCACGCGCCCAAAACCTCGCGCAGCTTTCTGCGCCGCTCGGGCTTGTACATCTCGTCGTATTCGCGCGGCACGATCGGGCCTTGTTCGATAATCACGTCAACAAACACCGGCCCTTCCTCTTTCAGAATGGCCCCAATCTGTTGTTCGAAATTGCGGATGTCGTCGAGCCGATAGACTTTGCCGTAACCCGCCGATTTCGCCAGCCCGACGAAATCCACGTCGCGGTTCGGCAGCGGATGCCCGCCGTTGGCTTCATACGAGCCGTTGTGCCAGACCGTGTGAATGAAATTCTTCGGCTGCGCGGCGCCGATGGTGACGAGCGTGCCGAGATTCATGAGCAGACTGCCGTCGCCGTCGAAAACGACGACCTTGCGTTCGGGCCGCGCCAGCGCCAACCCCAACCCATGTGAAGACCCAAGCCCCATCGCGCCAAAGGAAAAATAATTCAGCGGGCGGTCGTTGATGTCGAGCCAGTCGTGCGCCGTCGAATAGGCGGCGACGACGATCTCGTCCTTGATGTGTTTTTTCAGAATTTCGAGACAGTCCCGGCGTTTCATCATGTGCGTAATCCCTGGAAAATGCAGGCTCAAACCGGTTTCCGGCCGATGAGCAGGGCGACGGGTTGCGAAATCTCGTAAGCCTTGTTGATCGCGGCCGTGACCTTGGGAATGTCGGCGTCGACATCGATGTAGTGACGCTCGATCCCCATCACGTCGAGAATTGGCTCGATGATGCGCAGGCCATAGCGCTTCGATTGTTGCGGCGGCACGCCAGGCTCCTTGCCGAGCAAGCCGATCATCATCGCCATCGGCATCTTGTGCTCGACGCCGACGCCGCGGATGGCGTTCAAAGCGTAGAGAAAGCCCGTATACTGAATGAGGATCAGCGCGCGCTTGTTGCCGTAGGACAGGCCCGCCGCGATGCCGAGGCACTCGTCCTCCTTGCAGGTGCGGATCAGCGTCAGGTCCTTGTCCGCTGTAATCGGCGTCAGCAGGCCCTTGGCCGTGTGCAGGTCCGGCACGGAAAGCACATAGGTGACGCCGGCGTCCTTGACCGCCTTGATTATCGCGGGCCCGTGCAGCGCGTCGCCGGTCTGCGCCGGGTTTGTAGTTGCGTTCATCAAATAACTCCCCGATTTTCCGGCGCCACAAAACCAGATTTGCGCGCTCCTGTCGATTGGCCGCCGCTGGACGCTTGCGATGGCCGCGCCTATTGGAATTGCCATGGTGGACATCCCCGACAATCCCGACATTCTCGTCATCGGCGCCGGCGCCGCCGGCCTCGCGGCGGCGCGCAGGCTCGCGCAAGTCCACGCCTCCTTCGCCGTGATCGAGGCCCGCGCGCGGCCCGGCGGCCGCGCCTGGACCGCCGTCGTTGGCGGCTATCCCCTCGACCTCGGCTGCGGCTGGCTCCATTCGGCGCAAACCAATCCGCTGGCCGACGAAGCCGCGCGAAAGAAATTCGAAATCGACCGCTCGCTTCCGCCGTGGCGGAAGGACGCCGACGCCCGCGGCTTTCCCATGAAAGACCAACGCGATTATCGCCGCGCCTGGGCCCGCCTCCACGCCCGCATGGAAGACGCCGCGAAAGCGCGCGTCGACCGTCCCGCGCGCGATTTGCTTGAGCCCGGCAATCGGTGGAACCCCATGCTCGACGCCGGCTCGACCTACGTGAACGGCGTCGAACTCGAAAAGCTCTCGGTGATCGATTTCGGCCGCTATGAAGATTCCGGCGTCAACTGGCGCGTGCCGGCGGGTCTTGGCGCGCTCGTCGCCGCGCTGGGCGAAGGCCTGCCGCTTGCCTGCAATTGCGCCGCAACGCGGATCGATCACTCCGGCAAACGATTGCGCGTAGACACAACGCAAGGCGGGTTCACCGCGCGCGCCGTCATTGTCGCTATCCCGACAAATCTCATCGCCGGCGAGGCGTTGCGTTTTTCACCCTCGCTCCCCGACAAGCTTCAGGCGGCGTCGCGTCTACCGCTGGGCCTAGCCGATAAATTGTTTCTCGCCATCGACGACGCGCGCGGCTTGCCCGTCGACGGACGCCTTTATGGCGCGAAGGATCGAGCGGCCATGGGCTCCTATCATCTGCGTCCCTTCGGACGGCCATTGATTGAAGGCTATTTTGGCGGAGCATTCGCGCGCGGTTTAGAAGCCGGCGGCGCGCGCGCCTTCGCCGATTACGCCATCGACGACATCGCCGGCGTGCTCGGCAACGACATGCGCAAACATTTGTCGCTCGTAACCTGTTCGTCCTGGGCGCGCGATCCTTTCGCGCTTGGCTCCTATTCGCACGCATTGCCGGGATATTCAGACGAACGCGCCACGCTCGCCAAGCCCGTGGAGGAGCGTATTTTCTTCGCCGGCGAAGCCGCGTCGAAACATGATTTTTCGACCGCGCACGGGGCGTGGAGAACGGGCGTCGCGGCGGCGGAAGCAGCGCTGGAGCGCGGACTTCCAGGCCCGCCCTGAAACTCCGCAACTGGGAAGAGCGGACTTGGAAGTCCGCGCTCCAATATCCTCAAAACTCCACCACGCTGCGGATCGACTCCCCCGAATGCATCAGATCAAACGCGTCGTTGATTTTCTCCAGCGGCAGTTTGTGCGTGATGAGATCGTCGATGTTGATCTTGCCGTCCATGTACCAGTCGACGATGCGCGGCACGTCGGTGCGGCCGCGCGCGCCGCCAAACGCGGTGCCCTTCCACACGCGTCCCGTCACCAGTTGAAACGGCCGTGTTGAAATCTCCGCGCCCGAAGGCGCGACGCCGATGATGATCGATTGTCCCCAGCCGCGATGGCACGCCTCCAGCGCCTGCCGCATGACCGCGACATTGCCGGTGGCGTCGAAGGTGTAGTCCGCGCCGCCATCGGTGAGATTGACGAGGTAGGGCACGAGATCGCCCTCGACCTCTTTTGGATTGACGAAATGCGTCATGCCGAATTTCTCGGCGATCGCCTTGCGGCTGGGATTGATGTCGACGCCGACGATCATCTCGGCGCCGACAAGCCGCAGCCCCTGAACCACATTGAGCCCGATGCCGCCGAGGCCGAACACGATCGCCCGACACCCCGTCTCCGCCTTCGCGGTCCAGATCACAGCCCCGATGCCTGTTGTGACGCCGCAACCGATATAGCAAATCTTGTCGAAGTGCGCGTCCTCGCGCACCCTCGCCATGGCGATCTCGGGCGCGACGATGAAATTCGAAAAGGTGGAGGCGCCCATGTAATGCAGCACAGGATCGCCGTCGCATTTGAACCGGCTGGTTCCATCGGGCATGACGCCCTTGCCTTGGGTCGCCCTGATGGCCGTGCAAAGATTGGTCTTGCGCGACAGGCACGATTTACACTGCCGGCACTCCGGCGTGTAGAGCGGAATCACATGGTCGCCTTTCTTCAGCGAAGTCACGCCGGAGCCCACGTCCACGACTATTCCCGCGCCCTCATGTCCAAGCACGCACGG
>JANYDZ010000307.1 GCA_025363375.1 Hyphomicrobiales bacterium | reverse complement strand
CCGCCCGCGCGTGCGGCATCGGCATCCTGCCCTATTATCCGTTGGCCAGCGGCATGCTCACGGGCAAATATCAACGCGACGCCGCCCTGCCCGCGGGCTCGCGCATGCAGCGCGCGGAACGCGATTATTCCGGCGTGTTTTTCACCGAGGAAAATTGGGCGCGGATGGAGAAGCTTGCGGATTTCGCGCAATCGCGCGGACATACGTTGCTGGAACTCGCGGTGAGCTGGCTGCTGGCGCAGCCGGTCGTCGGCAGCGTTATCGCGGGCGCCACCCGCGCCGACCAGGTGGAGGCCAATGTGAAGGCGGCGGGCTGGGATCTGAGCACGGAAGAACTGGCGGCTGTGGATGCGATTTGAGCTATCCCGATCCAGGTTTAAGATAATATCTTATAAAATATTTTTTCCTACAAACATTGACATCTTTCCCGATTCGCCCAGTATGAATTTGCGATTCCCTTGCGCCGGGCAACCAGGGCAGCCGGTCGGTTGCAAGATTTATGAGGAGATATTCATGTCGCTTCTGCCAAGACTTTTTGCGCTCCTGACCCTCTTGATGCCCTGCGCTGCGCCGGCAAGCGCGGCCGATCTGCTCCGGCTGGGCGTGCCCCAGCGGGGCAATTGGGATACTTCGATCCCCGACATCGGCCAGAAGGCCGGCATTTTTGCAAAGCATGGCCTCACGCTTGAGATGCTCTACACGGCGGGCGCTGGCGAAACCATGCAGGGCGTTATCTCCGGCAGTCTCGATCTTGGCCTCGCCACGGGCACCAGCGGCATCATGGCGGCGTTCTCCAAGGGCGCGCCGATCCGGCCCTTCTCAAGTTCGATGACCGGCGCCGACGATATTTTCTGGTATGTGCCGGCAAATTCGCCCATCAAGACCTTGAAGGACGCGGCGGGCAAGACGATGGCCTATTCGTCCAACGGGTCGTCCTCGAACCTCGGGGCTCTCGCCCTCATTCGCCAGTCGGGGATCAATATCAAGGCCGTGGCCGCGGGCGCCGCCCCCGCGACCTTCACGCAGGTCATGTCGGGACAGATCGATATCGGTTGGGCGGCGCCCCCCTACGTCGTCGACGACCTGAAAGCTGGCCGCGTACGCATGATTGCGCGCGAGAGCGATCTCGAGGCTTTTCGCAACCAGACCGTGCGGATGAACTTCGCCAGCCTCGACACGCTGACCAGGAAACCCGATCAGTTGAAGCGTTTTCTCGCCGGCTATGACGAAACCATCGCATGGATGTATGCGGATTCCGCCGCCCTGAAAATCTACGCCGAATTTGCGGGAATTAGCGAGGAGCAGGCAAAAACGATTCGAGACGAATACTTCCCCATCAACAATCTCTCGACAAAGCGCCTTTCCGGGCTCGAAAACGCCATGGCGGACGCGCTCTCGCTGAAATTCATCAACGCTCCCTTCACCAAGGAACAGTTGGACGAGTTTTTGAAATTTTACGCCAGGTAACCGAACCTCCCCGCGACAGGCGTTTTGACGCGGCAAGGGGCCATTGCGCCTCCCGCCCTCTGATTTGCGTCCCGATCATCGAACCGTCGTGGCGGCGCCGGCACAGGCTTGCGCCTGACGAAAGCGGCCGGGCTCGCCGGTTGCGGCGCAGCTGGGAAAAGCCGACGACAGCCGCGCGTCTGCGGAATTATCTTCACATGAGGGTTGCCTGAGGGAGCCTCGACGTTTTGCAAAATTCTATTTTCGACAAGAGTTGAAAAGTCCGGGCCAGATGAGCTAATATTAGTCAGTCATCTCCTGAGGTTCCCGGCGTGACCAATTTTGTCGAAAAATCAATACGCCGCGAAACCATGCGATATGATACAATTGTTGATGTTCCGTATCTGGAAAAAAGTCCCCCTTGTATGCCTGCAAATGATCCCGCGTCGCCTCAGGAACTGGTTGACAACGCGGCCGCGATCGAAGCGCTCGCCGACGCCGGGAAGCCTCATGTAACGCATTTGCCGATTTCCTATCGCGAGATAGCGGCCTTCGCGATGTGTATAGATTTCCTGCTGATTTCAGGCGCGGCGGTCGTGTCGAGCTCTGTCTATCAATTTTTCGGCGTAACCATGGCCGGCGAGCTGTCGCGCGACTTCGCCACCGCGGTTTTTGTCGCGGCCATCTTCGTATCCGCAACCTGGGCCCGCAAACTATACAATCCTGAAATGCTGACGCGCTGGCACGAACAGTTTCAAAACCTGGCCGGAGCCTGGTGCGGAACTTTCTTTCTTCTTGCCAGCGGCGTGTTCGCCTGGGGCGTCGGGAAGGAATTATCACGCGGAACCGTCCTGCTTTTCTGGGGCATCGGCGGCTGCATGCTGCTTGTCCACCGCGCGTTCTGGCGGTTCTTTTTGCCGCGCGCGCTTTCAAAAGGCTCGCTCAGGGGCCGCAATGCCGTTGTTATCACCTGGGATTCTCCCCTGACGCAGGCCATTTCCACCGACCTCTCGCGCCACGGCTACATTGTTACGCATCGCTTCGTGCTCAATTCCAACGCCGAGAAATCGAGCGCGACATTGCTTCAAGCTGTCAACGCTCTGCACGGCAAGCCGATTGACGACATTTTTCTCATTCCTCCCCTTGGACAGGATGTGGATATCGGCGGCGTCGCCAGGCAATTGCGGGTTTTCCCAGTCCCTGTGACGCTGTTGCCCGATGAAGCCACGGCTGCGCTGATCCGCAACCCCTGGTACGAACTTGGCTCCAGCCTTGCCGTCGAAGTTCAGGGGCCTCCGTTAAGCCCGGCCGAACGCGCCCTCAAACGCGGCTTCGATATCATTTTCTCGGCCCTCGTTCTGCTGGCGCTGTCGCCGCTTTTTGTCCTCGTGGCGCTCGCCGTCAAGCTGGAGACGCGCGGACCGGCCTTTTTCATCCAGACGCGCCACGGCTTTAACGGCCAACCCTTCCGCATTTTCAAATTTCGAACGATGAGCGTTCTTGAAGATGGCGCGGTCGTCACCCAGGCCAGGAAAGACGACCATCGCGTCACCAGGGTCGGCGCATGGCTGCGCAAGTCCAGCATCGACGAAATGCCGCAATTTCTCAACGTGCTGATCGGCGACATGTCCGTCGTCGGGCCGCGGCCGCACGCTTCGGCGCACGACGACTACTTTTTGAAATGCGTCGAAAACTACGCATTCCGTTCGCACGTGAAATCCGGCATCACCGGATGGGCGCAGGTGCGGGGCGCCCGGGGCATCACCGACACGATCGACAAAATTCAAACGCGGGTCGATCTCGACCTCTGGTACATCAAACACTGGAGCTTCGCGCTCGACCTGTCGATCATCATCAGAACCATCGGCGTGATAATCATCGGCAAGAACGCCGTTTGATCGCCGCGCGCCCGAACACTAGGCGGCTGGAATCGCCGGCCCGCCGCGCCCCACATGGACGCATCCGGCGGCGACATCGCGGGTGACGATCGCGCCCGCGCCTATGACGGCGCCGGCGCCGATGCGAACCCCGGCCAGCACAATGGCCCTCGTTCCGATCCACACGCCCGCGCCGATTTCGATCGGCCTGGTTTTGTGCGGGTAAGGCGGCGCGCCCGAAAAATCCAGCCCCGCGGTCTCGATGACGACTCCCTCGGACAGATGCACGCGATCCCCAAGCACGATGCCGCCATGGGCGCCGATAATCGAATGTGGACCAAGCACGACATTCGCGCCCATGACGACGCGCTCGCGATATTTGACGCGTACGCTCCAGTGACACACGAGATCGAAGGCGTCCGGAAAGTAGTAGCTCGCCACGACAAGGCTCGCCGCGCGCCCGCTATGGGCGGCCACGCGGGCGCACACCGCCATAAGCCAGCGGACCGGCGCGGCTTTGAGAACCGATTTGAGAAAGGCTTTCACGCGAGATTTTCCGCAACGCCCGCGCGCCGGCGATTGCCGCGACTCGGTCGATATGCGACATGTTATTGTATTGATTCGTCCGACAAAAGCGGGCCGCGGCGATGCTGTCAAAGGTCGTAAAAGCCGCCAGGATCGCGGTCAGTCTACGCGAGGCGCGGCACCGCTCCTTCTGGTTGCAGCGCGCCGTGAAGGACGTGCCGCGGCGCCTTGATCTTGCCAGCCGTCACGCGGCGCGCCTGCCGCGTTTCGAAAACAATGTCGGCGGCGAGGCGCTGGAGCGCGCGCGTGTCCTGCAGCGCGACGGATTCGTGATGACGCCTTCGCTGATACCCGATCAATGGATCGCGGACATGCGCGGCTGGTTCGAGACGCAATCCTGCGCCGACGCCTACCGGCCGGAACTGGGCGCCTTTACAGGCCCGCAAAACGCGCCGCCGGGAACCCATGTGGCGTTCTTCGGCCATGATTGCGTCGCCAACGCGCCGCATGCGCTGGAGATCGCCAACCTGCCGGCCCTCATGGAAACCGTCGCCGCCAATCTTGGCGCGAAACCGACGATCTCCTACATGACCGCATGGTGGTCGGTGCCGGCAGGCGACGGAACCGCGCAGCACGCCGAGAAATTTCATCGCGACGTCGACGATATCGATTTCATCAAACTGTTCGTCTATTTGACGGATGTCGATGAAGAGGCGGGGCCGCATGTTTTCATGAAAGGCTCGCATCTCGTCGATCGCTGCACGACCATCCGCCGCTACGACGACAGCGAAGTTCACGCGGCGCTCGGCAAGCAGAACGAGGTGCGTTTTGTGGGTCCCGCAGGCACGGCTTTCCTTGAAAAGACCTATGGCTTCCATCGCGGTTATCCGCCCATTTCCAGGCCCCGACTGATCTTTCAGGTGCTGTTTTCGCTGCGCGAAACCATCTACGGGCCAAAGGCGCCGTTTGTTGACGCGAAAGCGCGCGGGCTCGATCTCGACGCCTTCAGCAACCGGATCTATTGCCGCGGCGCATGAGCGAGCCCCTGGCGCGCCCGCCGAGCCCCGCGCGGCGTCTGCTGCTGGACCGCAAGTTCCACCTTTATCTCGCCAATTTCGGGGTTGGAAAAGGCATCGCTTTCGCCGGGCCCATCGTGCTGGGGGTGACGCTTGGACCGCGCCTCTACAGCGCCGTCGAATTCGGCCTCGCCTTTGCCAGCGTTGCCGCGATGATCGCCATGGCCGGCCTGCCGCAAGCCGTCATGCAGATCGTGCTGATGCGTCAAGGCCGCAAGATCGACGATCTCCTGTTGACTTCGACCGCCGCGGTGGCTTTTGCCGCCTTGCTCGCGGCGTTGATTTTCTGGCGGCTCGGCGTCGATGCGAAATACCTGATCGCAGCCGCGGTTCTCGCGCTCTGCGCCGCGCAGCAATCGGGCGTCGCTTACGCCCGCGCGCACGCCTTGCCGAACCTCAATGTCTGGATCGACCATGCGCCCACAATCGTCGTGGTGCTCGTGGCCGGCGGGCTGGCGCTCGGCGGCGCGGGCGACGATGTCGCGCGCGGCGGCGCCATTCTCGCCGCGATCGCCGCGGCTGTTTTTTGCGGCGCGTGCGTCGCCGCATGGCGGCGCCGGGCGCCGGACCTTGGAGCCCGCTGGATTGAGGCCGTGTCGATCGGATTGCCGCTCGTGGCGTCATCGCTGGTTGGCGTGTGGATCATCGCCTCCGGCCGGGTCGCAATGGGGACGCTGCTCGCCGACGCGGACGTCTACGCCTACGCCTTCACATTTCGCGTCGCCAGCATCCTGCTGTTGATTCACGCCGTCGTCGCCACGGGCTTTGCGGCGCGCCTGTACAAAATGCCGACGCGCCGATTCGACGCGATCGCCGTCGGGCTCGTCGCGGCCATCGGCGCGTTGACCCTGTTGTTCATCCTCGCCGCGCCACAAACGCTGGCCCTCCATTGGGCTGGCGGCGACAAGGCGGATCTGCTCGACGCGCGCCCCGCCGTCGCGCTTGTGCCGGCGCAGATCTTTTTCTGGATCGGCGGCGCCATCGCGGAATCGCGCATCGCCCGCGCCAGGGCCGCTTGGTTCGCAACGAAAGCGGGTCTGTGCGTCGCGCTGTGCGCGCTTTTCACCGCGCTGGTTTGGCGCGGGTCGGGGCATATCGATTTCCAGACGCTGACCGGCATTCTGCTGGCGCAGCAGATCGCACATTGCGGCGCGATTCACCTGGCGCTGCTTCGTCGGCGGGTGCCCCTGCGGCGCACGGCGGCGGTCACTTTCGGCGTTGGGGCGATCGTCGCAGGCGCGGGCCTGGCGATGGCGGTTGGCTGAAACGGGCTCAGACGGTCCTGCGGTAATGCGCGTCCGCGGCCGTCGCTCCCTCGACGCGCTCAAGTCCCGCGAGTCTCGCGGAGGGCGGCCTGTCGAAATAGCGCAACGGCTGAGAGGCGTAGAGGCCCGGCTGCGTCAGCGATTTCACAACGCTGGAGCAGACGCCAAGCGTCACCGCGCTGGCGATGCTCACGCCGCAGGTCACAACGCTTCCCGAACCGATATAGACGTTGTCGCCAATGTCGATGCGGCCAACAACAAGCCACCTTTCAGGGCCTGTTTCCGCATGGACATATCCATGCGTCCAGAATTGCGAGCCAACGCCGGCGACCGTGGAATAATCGCCAAGCGACAGGGACGCGCACATTTCCACGTAATGACCGCTGGTGAATTTCGCCAGCTTGCCCATGCGCAGCAGCGCCGGCTGCACGGGCGCGGGCGACCAGCCCCGCAGAATCGCGTTGCGGTTGCCGATGGACGCCCCTTCCGCGAGACGAAGCGAGAGACCCCGTTTGACGACATTCATCGACTGGATGCTTGCCCCGCGCCGCAACGCCGCGCGCCGCACGTCGATCCAGTTGAAATGGCCGATGCGGGCGCCCGCCGCCATGTGCAGGCGGCCGACGCGCACAATCGAAAATCCTATGCGCGCGTCGCGGGAGACACGATGTCCGAGCCAATTGAGCGCGGCGGGTTTGA
>JANYDZ010000299.1 GCA_025363375.1 Hyphomicrobiales bacterium | reverse complement strand
AGAAAGCCGAAACCCTTGGGATTGTCGTCCACAAAAGCCGAAATCTGCAAGGTCTCGCGGTTGGAAATCGGCCGCCACAGCCATTCGCCGCGCCCGTTGAGCATCTGCAGCCCGGCGGCGTCGAACACGCCGGGGCGCACGTCGTCGCTGCGCCTGCGGTCGAGGGGGCCGGAAATATTGGTGCCGGTCATGGCGGCGATGCCGAGATTTTCGACGGCGTGGCGCGTGAACAGCGTTGCTTCCGTATCGATGATGATGGCGTCGTCGCCGCGCAGGGTGAAATGGTAGAGGCCGCAGAGACTCTCCGAATCGAGCAAGGCGTGAATGACGAGCACATTTTCGGCCAGCGTTGGCTTCTCGATCCAGACGCCGCGAAAAACAGGGAACTCCTCGCCTCTGGGATCGGCGGTGCGGATCGACAATCCGCGCGCGGCGACGCCGTAATTCTGGCCCTTCGCCAGAGCGCGGAAAAAGCTGGCGCCCTGAAAGATCGCGACCTCCGCCGGCGCTTCGCCCTCGCGGGTGCGCAACACGCGAAAGCCCGAATAGCCGATGTCCTTGTTGTCCGCCGGCGGCTTGACCGCGCCGAATTCGAAATTGGCCGCATCATAGGCGAGCCGGCGCATTTGTCCGTTTTCGACGACATTGATCTGCATGGGCGCGGAAAAGGCGTAGCCGCGATGCAGGGGCTCGATGGCGTAGCCAATGTTGTCGCCAATCCAGACGATGTTGGCGGGCTTGTTGCGGATGCCGACATAGGCGTCGAACGGGAGGCTGGCGAAGGCGTCGGGCAGATCGGCGTTGGGCGCCCGGTAGGGCCGCTTTGACAACGCGCGCGCCTGCTCGGCCAGATTCTGCGGATTGAAGGCGGGCGCCGCCGCCTCGCGCGCGGTTTCGCCCGGCATCGACTGCGCCTGCGCGCGGCCCGCCAGCAAGGCGGCGGCGCCCTGCGCGCCCAAATTCAAGACATCGCGTCGTTTCAACATCAAGGATTTCTGGTCTCAGGGCAAACCCGGGCGGCCCGCGCCCGCGTGATCGCCCTTCTATACATGAAACGGCGCCGGGTTCAGCAGGATTTTCGCGCGCCTTGGCGCGTTGGGGCCGCTCGACTTACTGACGCGACGGTCCCTTTGCGCTACATCGGGAGCAATCTGAAAATCTCCGGGGATTCGCCGATGCCGACAAGCGCCTCCAGAACCTGCCTCGCAATCGTCCTCGCCGCCGGCGAAGGCACGCGGATGAAATCCGCCCTTCCCAAGGTGCTGCACCAGATCGCGGGCCGCTCCATGCTGGGCCACGTGCTGGCGGGCGTCGCCGCCGCCGGCGCGCACAGGATCGCAATTGTCGTCGGGCCGGGCCGCGAGGATGTGGCGGCCGAGGCCCGCCGCATGGCGCCAGGGGCCGAGGTCTACGTCCAGACCGAGCGGCTCGGCACCGCCCACGCGGTGCTCGCGGCCCGCGCGGCGCTGCAAGCTCCCTGCGACGATCTGCTGGTGGTCTTCGCCGACACGCCGCTTGTCGAGCCCGCGACGTTCGCGGCGCTGCGGGCGCAGGTGGCCGGAGGCGCGAGCGTCGCGGTGCTCGGCTTCGAGGCGAAGGATCCCGCCGGCTATGGCCGCTTACTGATGGACGGCGCGACCCTCGCCGCCATCCGCGAACACAAGGACGCCAGCGAGGCCGAACGCCAGACCACCCTGTGCAACGCCGGCCTGATGGCGCTCGACGGCAAACAGGCGCTGCAAATCCTCGACGCCATCGACAATTCCAACGTTCAGAAGGAATTCTACCTCACCGACGCCGTCGCCGTCGCGCGCGGGCAGGGCGCCCGCACGGCGGTCGTGACGGCGCCCGAGACGCAGGTCATGGGGGTGAACGACCGCCTGCAACTGGCGCAGGCGGAGGCGCAATTGCAAAAGCGTCTGCGTGAAAACGCCATGCGCGAGGGCGTCACGATGATTGCGCCGGAAACTGTCTGGCTCTCCCACGATACGCAAATCGCCCGCGATGTCGTGATCGAGCCCAACGTGTTTTTCGGCCCCGGCGTGAAGGTGGCGGAAGGCGCCGCGATCCACGCCAACTCGCATCTGACCGGATGCGAAGTCGGCCCCGGCGCCTCGATTGGCCCCTTCGCGCGGCTGCGTCCCGGCGCCCAGATCGGCGTGAAGGCAAAAATCGGCAATTTCGTCGAGATCAAAGCCTCGCAAATCGGCGCGGGCGTCGCCATCAGCCACCTCACCTATATCGGCGACACCACGATCGGCGCCAACGCCAACATCGGCGCCGGCACCATCACCTGCAATTACGACGGCTTCGACAAGGCGCGCTGCGAAATAGGGGAGGGCGCTTTTATCGGCTCCAATTCCGCGCTGGTGGCGCCCGTAAAGATCGGGGCGGGGGCCTATGTGGGTTCGGGCTCGGTGATCACCAGGGACGTGACGGCGGACGCTTTGGCCGTGGCCCGCGGCCGCCAGTTCGAGAAACCCGGCTGGGCGGCGGAGTTCCGGCGCGCGCGCGAGGGCAAGCCGAAGCAGCGGCCGTGAGCGGGGCGGTCCCGTCGGACTGGTGATTTGCGCGTCGTCGCCAGACGGCTTCGGGTTGACGGCTGTTGCATATCGTGTTCCCGCAAGCGTAAGTCAAAATCCGTGCGGGTGTCGGCCGCGCTCCGCGACAGATTCCGCCGAAGATTTGCCGAGGGGCCGGGATTTGGCGTCGCCGGCGACGCTTGATCGCGCCGCGAAGGTTCGAAATCGCCTGAAAGGACTGCCGACATGGACGCCGCGCCCGAGACAAGCGACCCCGCCGCGCGCGCTCCCGCGGTCGCCGCGTCGCGCAATCCGGCCGGGTTTCTGAAAAGCCTCGGGCCGGGTCTGGTCACCGGCGCCGCGGACGACGACCCGAGCGGGATCGCCACGTACAGCCAGGTGGGCGCGCAATTCGGCTACACCCTCGCCTGGACCATGTTGTTCAGTTTTCCGTTGATGGCGGTCATACAGGCCGTCAGCGCGCGCATTGGCTGCGTCACCGGCCGCGGAATTGCGCAGAATCTGCGCCGCCACTACTCGCCGTGGCTGTTGCGCGCGGTGGTGGCGCTGTTGCTCGTCGCCAATGTCTTCAATCTCGGCGCCGACCTTGGCGCCATGGGCGCGGCTCTTGGCCTGCTGATCGGCGGGCCGGTGCATTTATACACCGTGCTGTTCGGCGTTGTTTGCGTGCTGCTCGAAGTCTTCATGAGTTACGCGCGTTACGCCGCCGTTCTCAAATGGGCGACCTTGTCGCTGTTGGCCTATGTCGCGGTCGTCTTCGCCTCGCATGTGCCTTTGGGCGCGGCCCTGTACGGGGTTCTGGTTCCGCAACTGACCCTGGACGCGCCGCACGCCATGGCGCTGGTCGCCATTCTTGGAACCACGATCAGTCCCTATCTCTTCTTCTGGCAGGCGGGACAGGAAGTCGAGGAACTGCACCGGCGCCACGTCAAACCTCTATGCGTCGCGCCGCGCGAGGCTGGACCCGAACTGGCGCGCATTCGCCTCGACACGATTGTCGGCATGGGGGTCTCGAATCTGGTCGCCCTGTTCATCGTCATCGCCACCGCGGCGACGCTGAACGCCAGCGGCGTGACCGACATTCAAACCTCGTCGCAAGCGGCCGAAGCGTTGCGCCCGATCGCCGGCGTCTTCACGTTCGCGCTATTCGCCGCGGGCATCATCGCGACCGGAATGCTGGCGGTGCCGGTGCTCGCCGGCTCGGCCGCCTATGCCGTCAGCGAGGTCTTCGGCTGGACGGAGGGGCTGGATCGCCTGCCGCGCGAGGCCAAGGCGTTTTACGGGGTCATCGCGGCGGCGACGGCGGGCGGCGTCGCGTTGAACTTCACGTCTCTGGACCCCGTCAAGGCGCTTTACTGGAGCGCTGTCGTCAACGGCGTGCTCTCCGCCCCGTTGATGGCCGTGATGATGGTGATCGCCATGAACCCGCGCGTCATGGGGCGGCTGACCCTGCCGCGCTCCATGCTGGTGACGGGATGGCTCGCGACACTGGTCATGGCCGTGGTGACGCTTGGATTTTTCGCCATCTAGCGGGGAGCCCCGGAATGCCTGTTGAAGCTCTCGCGGGGCCGCGTCTGAAAACGCGGCCTGCGTCCCGCGCCCGCCCGCAACCGGCGTTCCCGGCCCCGCGGCAAAGCCATATGGCTTTAAACCTCTCAGGAAGGTCGTATACGGCAATTATTATTTTTGGCTGGAGGGGGTAGAGAAACTGACTTTAACCCACTTCAGTGGCCATCCTGGACGACAGAAACGCCATTCCCGGCTCCATCCATCCGGTCGAGGCCTCGCCCAGGCGCAGCTGCCCGGGATCCCCGGTGGCCCGAAACTCCAGCCGCGCCGCACAACGCCGGGGCGACCTTCTCCCTGTTCCCATTTCAAGACCTGAAAATAGTCTTTCGCCCGGTTTGTGTAGACGCCGCGTCCGCCCGCAATTCCGGCTGGCCTCGCGCGCGCTTCCATGCTTTGTTCGCCGCCTCGAAACCGGGCGCGCCGCGCCAGCCACATGAAGGTCCATTATGCGTCTCGTCGCTCTTGAAGAACATTTTTCCGTCCCCCACATCCAATCCCGAATCGATGCCGCCCTTGTGATCAAGCGCGGCTATCCCGCGCCCGATCTGCCCTCGGTCCGCCCGGAAATCGACGACCGTCTCAAGGATTTCGGCCCCGACCGGCTGAAAAACATGGATGAGTCCGGCATTTCCCTTCAGGTCATGGGCCCCTCGGGGCCCGGCGCCGACCTGCTTTCGCCGGCCGAAGGCCCGGCCATGGCGCGCGAAATCAACGATGCGCTCGCCGCGCAAATCGCCCTGCATCCCACGCGCTACGCCGGCTTCGCGCATCTGCCGCTGACGGCGCCGGAAGCCGCCGCCGACGAACTCGAACGCTGCGTGAAAAAGCTCGGCTTTCACGGCGCCATGGTCAATGGCACGACGGACGGGAAGTTTCTGGACGATCCCATGTTCGATCCCGTGCTCGCCCGCGCCGAGGCGCTCGACGTGCCGATCTATGTCCACCCCGGCATTCCCCCGCAGGCCGTGCGCGAGGCTTATTACGGCGGCCTCAAGGGTCCGCTGCCGACGATTTTTGCGCGCGCGGGCTATGGCTGGCACGCGGAGACGGCGGTGCACATCATCCGCATGGCCCTGTCGGGCGCGCTCGACAAGCATCCCCGGCTGCAATTGATCATCGGCCATCAGGGCGAAGGCCTGCCGGCCATGCTCGACCGCTTCGAGGAGTCTTTTGCCGGCGCGATTCCGAAATTTTTGCAGCGCCACCCCGCCGAGATCATTTTGAATCAGGTGCACGTGACGACCAGCGGCTTCTACAACCTGCCGTCGTTCCTGATGCTGATGCAGATCTTCGGCGCGGACCGCGTCATGTTCTCGGTGGACTATCCCTTCAGTTCGAACGCGCAGGCGAAAGCCTTTATGGACGCCCTGCCGCTGTCGCCGGTCGACCGCGTCAAGATCGCCCACGGCAACGCCGACAAGCTGCTGAAGCTGAAGGTCTAGGCGGCGGCGTTTTGCGCTTGCCGAACTCAGATCGAATTGGCGTAGGTCGAAAGGCCGCGCCGGTTTTCATCGATCTCGAGTTTTTGCGCCAGCGACGGCAACGCCCGATCGGAACAATCCTGCCGTGGACAGGTGCGGCAGGAGACCCCGATAGGCGTGACGATCTGGGGATCTTCGAGATTGAGCCCGTCGGCATACGCCAGTTCCTTGGCGAAATGCAGCGCGCAGCCCAGACCAACCGCGAGTTGCCCGACCCGGCTCGGCAAGCCGCCTCGAGGATTGAGCCGCGCCGCGCTGTCGATTGTGCGCGCGATGCAGAAATAGCTGGAATTGTCCGGCATGCGCGACACCTGTACGCGCAACATGCCCGGCGTTGTGAAGGCGTCGTAAACATTCCAGCGCGGGCAGGCCGCGCCGAAACGGGCGATATGAATTCCGGAGGCGGTAAAACGTTTTGAAATATTGCCGGCGATATCGACGCGGATGAGGTGAAACGGCACGCCCTCCTGCCCGGATCGCCGCAAGGTCGTCAGCCGATGACAGACTTGCTCGAAAGAGGCGCCGAAGCGGTGCTGCAGAATGTTGACGTCGTAGCGCGTCGCCTTGACCGCCGCGAAAAACCGATCGTAGGGCATGACGACGGCCGCGGCGAAATAACTCGCCATGGCCGAGCGGGCCAACGCGTCGGCGTCGATGGATGTGAACTTGCCGGTGGAGACGATGGAGTCGATTTCCTGGCGATAGCCCAAAAACGCGATTTGATGCGCGAGCTGAAATGTTCGGCTTGGCAACGGCAGCATTTCAC